>NZ_JBHJWG010000054.1:0-66289 GCF_042266305.1 Kitasatospora sp. NPDC056076 | reverse complement strand
TCCGCCGCGAACGGAGCGATCTTCGCCTCGGCCAGCGAACGCACCGCCTCACGGAGCATCCCGTGCTCCTCGGAGATACGGAAGAGATCGAAGTCAGCCGCCCCTGCGCTGCCCGCCATGATGCCTGCCTCGTCGTCCAGTGGCCGACGCAGACCGTTGTCCGATCGGCGTCGGATCCGAGTCGAATCGCGGTTAACTACCGTTCAGTAGAGATCCTAGGGCTCCGACCTGCGGCTGCCTAGCGTCCTCGGCGAGCGGGCGATCCGTACCGACCCGGGCGGGACGGATAGCATCAGGGGCACCCTCTACTGGCCGAACCCGCAACTCAAGGGGAACCCGTGACCCTCCGCATCTCCGTGATCGGCACCGGCTACCTCGGCGCCACGCATGCCGCCGCGATGGCCGAGTTCGGCTTCGAGGTGCTGGGTCTGGACATCGATCCCGAGAAGATCGCGACGCTCACCGCGGGCCGGGTCCCGATGTACGAGCCGGGCCTGTCCGAGCTGCTGCTCAAGCACGTGGCCGGGCACGAGGGCTCGACCGGGCGGCTGCGCTTCACCACCTCCGCCAAGGAGGCCGCGGAGTTCGCGGACGTCCACTTCGTCTGCGTCAACACCCCGCAACGCAAGGGCGAGTTCGCCGCCGACATGTCGTACGTGGACACCGCGATCGACGAGCTCGCACCGCACCTGACCCGCCCGGCGCTGGTGGTCGGCAAGTCCACCGTCCCGGTCGGCTCGGCGGCCCGGCTGGCCGAGCGGCTGGCCGCGCTGGCGCCGGTCGGCGCGGGCGCCGAACTCGCCTGGAACCCCGAGTTCCTGCGTGAGGGCTTCGCCGTCCAGGACACCCTGCGGCCGGACCGGATCGTGGTCGGCGCCCACAGCGAGCGCGCCGAGCGTCTGCTGCGCGAGGTGTACGCGGAGCCGATCGCGGCCGGGGTGCCGTTCCTGGTCACCGACTACGCGACCGCCGAGCTGGTGAAGGCCGCCGCCAACTCCTTCCTGGCCACCAAGATCTCCTTCATCAACGCGATGGCCGAGGTCTGCGAGGCGGCCGGCGCGGACGTCACGCTGCTCTCCACCGCGCTCGGGCACGACGAGCGGATCGGCCGCAAGTTCCTCAACTCCGGCCTCGGCTTCGGCGGCGGCTGCCTGCCCAAGGACATCCGCGCCTTCATGGCCCGGGCCGGCGAACTCGGCGCCGACCAGGCGCTGACCTTCCTGCGCGAGGTCGACTCGATCAACATGCGGCGCCGCTCGCGGATGGTCGAACTGGCCCGCGAGCAGTGCGGCGGCGGCTTCCTGGGCCGCCGGGTCGCCGTCCTCGGCGCCGCCTTCAAGCCCAACTCGGACGACATCCGGGACTCCCCCGCGCTCAACGTGGCCGCCCAGATCCAGCTCCAGGGCGCCCAGGTCACCGTCTACGACCCGAAGGCCGTGGAGAACGCCCGCAAGATGTTCCCCTCCCTGGCCTACGCCGACTCCGCCCTGGAAGCCGCCGAGGGCGCCCACGTCGTCCTCCACCTCACCGAGTGGGCCGAGTTCCGCGCGCTCGACCCGGCCGAGCTCGGCGCCGTGGTGGCCGAGCGCCGACTGCTCGACGGCCGCAACGTCCTCGACGCGGACGCCTGGCGCGCCGCCGGCTGGACCTACCGCGCCCTGGGCCGCCCGAGCTGACGGCGGGTGTCACCGCTCACTGCGTCGTGTGCCGGGTGGTGAAGGTCGTACAGCCGACCCCGGTCACGGTACCGCTGTACGCATCGCCGTCGGCCGCCGGAAGATCGCCGACGAAATTGATGAGCTGATAGTCGGACGGTCGCTCGACCCAGGCCACCGGGTCGAGGCGGACGCTGGCCCCCGAAAGCGTTCCGGTGTACGTCGCACTCCCCCGCGGAACGCCGGGATTGGCCGGCACCGGGAAGAAGCTGAACACCACGTCGACCGTCCCGGCTTTCACCGGCGCCGATATCTGCAAATGCATTCCGGTCAGACCCTGCCCGCACGTGTAGGTGCCGTCCCAGCCGCCGACCATCCGGGAGAGTCCGGACGGCTGCGGGCTGTCACCGGACTGCCAGACGGTGACCGCGCCGGAGACGCCCCCGGCCACCACGACGAGGGTGGTCACGGTCGCCACCACCGGATGCGCCGCCGCGGCGCTCTTCGTGACGCTGATGAAGGGCGCGATCGGGATGAATGCGATGCGCCTCTTGTTGATGCGCACATCGCCGCCGGCGATGATGCCCTCCGGGCCGACGTCGCGCCCGACGTTCACGGCCATGCCGCCGTCCCCGGCGCGGGCCTTCTGGGACACCGGGCCGGCCGAGGCAACCGCCGCCGGGGCCACCCCCTCGGCGAGCAGCGCCCGCAGTCCCGCGGCCACGTCCGGATCGTCGCCCAGCGCGTCCCGCAGCCGGGTGCTCCACGCCCCCACCTGGGCCTCCCGGGCCTGCGGCAGCTCCGGCTCGGACGCCTCCGCCAGCCTCGCGCGCGTCGCGTCCATGCGCCCGTCCTGACCGATCAGCTCGGCGAAACCACGCTTCACCGCCTCCCAGGAATCCGTCATCAGGCCCGATACCAGGGCCGTCGCCGCGGCCAGGGCCAATTCGTCAAGATCGCCGCTCACGTTTCCCCACCCGATACTCGCGTCCCCGCCGAAAGGCTTCGATTCCCAGTGTTCCTGGGCCCGGGCCGTTGTATGCCGGTGTTGGCCGAGTCTTGGAATGAGAATTCCACTCCGCCCCGGGGCTCGCGGGGAATTCACGACTTCGCCTTCCAGCGCATTTCCCGCCGCCGCAGGTCAACCGGGAAAACCGGGAGAGCATGCCAAGGCGCACGGTGACGGATCGTCACGACTGCCGGAGACCGGTCACCGTCCGAGCGGCCGGCCCCCGACGCCTCCGCCACCTGACCGCCCCCGGAATCCCGCGCCCGCGCCCGTCGTTGGCACCGGCATGACGACCTACGGCGACGGCGCGACCGTCCGCGAGATCCTCACCGGAAGCGGCGACACCTGGGCGGTGGTCGGGCTGTCCAACAACACCGCCCGGGCCGCCTACGGCGTGGCGCAGGTGCTCCAGCGCCACGGCAAGCGGATCGTGCCGGTGCACCCCAAGGCCGAGACCGTCCTCGGCGAGCCCGGGTACGCCTCGCTGGCCGAGATCCCGTTCCCGGTCGACGTGGTGGACGTGTTCGTGAACAGCGCGCTGGCCGGGGAGGTCGCGGACCAGGCGGTGGCGGTCGGCGCGAAGGCGGTCTGGTTCCAGCTCGGGGTCGTCGACGAGGCCGCGTACGACCGGACCCGGGCCGCCGGGGTCTCGATGGTCATGGACAAGTGCCCGGCCATCGAGATCCCGCGGCTGGGTTAGAAGGCTCGGATCAGCCGTCGAGCCGGGCGATGGTGGCGATGGAGGGCCGGCGGTCGGCGCGCAGCGTGGCGGCGACCGACTCGGCGTCGCGCAGGACGCGGACGGCGTTGTGCCAGGTGAGCTTGGCGAGGTCGGCCTCCGACCAGTGGCGGCCGAGGAGTTCGGCGACCAGGTTGGGGTAGCCGGCCACCGAGTCGAGGCCGTCGGGCAGGAAGGCGGTGCCGTCGAAGTCGCCGCCGATGCCGATGTGGTCGATGCCGGCGACCTCGCGCATGTGGTCGAGGTGGTCGGCGACGGTCGACGGGGTGGCGATCGGGCGCGGGTTGGCGGCCTCGAAGGCGCGCTGGCGCTCCATCGCGGGCGGGGTGGTGTCCAGCGGGTGGAAGCCGTGGGCACGCATGTTCTCGTCGGCGGCCAGGGTCCACTCGATGGCGGCGGGCAGGATGAACTTCGGGACGAAGGTGGCCATCGCGACGCCGCCGTTGGCGGGCAGCTGGGCCAGCACGTCGTCCGGGATGTTGCGGGGGTGCTCGCAGACCGCGCGCGCGGAGGAGTGCGAGAAGACCACCGGCGCCTCGGTGACCCGCAGGGCGTCCCGCATGGTGTCGGCGGAGACGTGCGAGAGGTCGACCAGCATGCCGAGCCGGTTCATCTCCCGGACGACCTCCTCGCCGAACTTCGTCAGCCCGCCGGCCACCGGCTTGTCGGTCGCGGAGTCGGCCCACGGCACGTTGTCGTTGTGGGTGAGCGTCAGGTAGCGCACGCCGAGTTCGTACAGGGCGCGCAGGGTCGCGAGCGAGCAGTCGATCGAGTGGCCGCCCTCGGCGCCCATCAGCGAGGCGATCCGGCCCTCGGCGCGGGCGGCCTCCATGTCGGCGGCGGTGCGGGCCAGGCGCAGCCGGTCCCGGTAGCGCTCGACCAGGGCGTGGACGAAGTCGACCTGCTCCAGGGTGGCGCTGACGGCGTGGTCGCCGGCCAGCGAGGTGGGCACGTAGACGGACCAGAACTGCGCGCCGACCCCGCCCTCGGCGAGGCGGGCGAGGTCGGTGTGCAGGCGCTCGCTCTGGTCGGCTGCGAGGTCGAGCGCGCCGAGGTCGTACCCGGCCTGCTCGCGCATCGCCCAGGGGAGGTCGTTGTGGCCGTCCACCACGGGGGCGGTGCGCAGCAGGGCGCGGGCGCGGTCCAGGCGGTCCGGGAGGCCCGAAAGGTCCGATCGGTCCTGCGGGGTGAGGGAGTCGGAAGTCATACGGGCTGTTCTACCCCACCCCGCCGGGCGGCCTACTTGCCGAAGCCGAAGGACGAGGAGCCGGCCACCTTGGCGCGGAGCTTCTTGCCCTTCTCGGTGGCCTGGTTGTTCAGCTCGGCCTGGAACTCGGTCATCTTCTCGGTGAGTTCCGGGTCGAAGGCGGCGAGCATCCGCACCGCGAGCAGGCCCGCGTTGCGCGCGCCGGCCACCGAGACGGTCGCCACCGGCACGCCGGCCGGCATCTGGACGATCGACAGCAGGCTGTCCATGCCGTCCAGGTAGCGCAGCGGCACCGGCACGCCGATGACCGGCAGCGGGGTGACGGAGGCCAGCATGCCCGGCAGGTGGGCCGCGCCGCCGGCGCCGGCGATGATCGCCTTGAGGCCGCGCCCGTGGGCCCGCTCGCCGTACGCGACCATCTCGCGGGGCATCCGGTGGGCGGAGACGACGTCCACCTCGTACGGGATCTCGAACTCGTCCAGGGCCTGGGCGGCGGCCTCCATGACCGGCCAGTCGGAGTCCGAACCCATCACGATGCCGACAAGAGGGGTGGTCATTCGGTGATCGTTCCTCGCAGGTAGGCGGCCGCGTGGCGGGCGCGCTCGCGGACGTCGTCGAGGTCGTCCCCGAAGACGTTGACGTGGCCGACCTTGCGGCCGGGCTTCACGTCCTTCCCGTACATGTGGATCCGCAGCCCGGGGTCGCGGGCCATGCAGTGCAGGAAGGCGTGGTACATGTCCGGGTAGTCGCCGCCGAGGACGTTGACCATGACGGTCCACTTGGCGCGCGGCCGGGGGTCGCCGAGCGGGAGGTCGAGGACGGCCCGCAGGTGGTTCTCGAACTGCGAGGTGACCGCGCCGTCCTGGGTCCAGTGCCCGGAGTTGTGCGGGCGCATGGCCAGCTCGTTGACCAGGATCCGGCCGTCCCGGGTCTGGAACAGCTCGACGGCGAGGTGGCCGACGATGCCGAGGTCGCCGGCGATCCGCAGGGCGAGCTGCTGGGCCTCGTCGGACAGGGCGGGGTCGAGGTCCGGCGCGGGGGCGGTGACCTCGGCGCAGACGCCGTTCTCCTGGACGCTCTCGACGACCGGGTAGGCGACGGCCTGGCCGCTGGGCGAGCGGACCACGTTGGCGGCCAGCTCGCGGACGAAGTCGACCTTCTCCTCGGCCAGCACGGGGACGCCGGCCAGGAACGGCGCCTGGGCCTCCCGCTCGTCGTCGACGACCCAGACGCCCTTGCCGTCGTAGCCGCCGCGGACGGTCTTGAGCACGACGGGGTATCCGGTGCCCTCGTTCGCGAAGGCGGTGACGTCGGCCGGGTCGGCGACGATCCGGTGCCGGGGGCAGGGCACCCCGATGGAGTCGAGCTTGGCCCGCATCACGCCCTTGTCCTGGGCGTTGACCAGCGCCTCCGGGCCGGGGCGGACGGCGATGCCGTCGGCCTCCAGGGCCCGCAGGTGCTCGGTGGGGACGTGCTCGTGGTCGAAGGTGATCACGTCGCACCCGGCCGCGAAGCGGCGCAGGGTGTCGAGGTCCCGGTAGTCACCGAGGACGACGTCGGAGACCACCTGTGCGGCGGAGTCCTGGGGGGTGTCGGCGAGGAGCTTGAACCTGACCCCGAGCGGGATGCCCGCCTGGTGTGCCATGCGGGCCAGCTGCCCGCCACCGATCATGCCCACCACTGGAAAATTCACATTGCCCGGGGAAGTCACCTCGCCAGGATATCCGGGCCGGTGGGGGGCTATGGAGCCGCGGTGGGGGTGTGAGTAGTGGACGCGCGTAGATGTCAACCCCTCCTCCGGACGGCTGAGCCGTTCGGTGGAAGCGGGTAGCCTGGACGGCTAGGTCCTCGTCCGCGCGGTCGGATCATGTGCGTGCACGCAGGGCTCAAGGGGTGTCCCCGGCCCAGTGGGACACCCTTTTCCCCGCAGGTACATGGAGGCCACCCGGTATGGCGACGACCACAGCTTCGAACCCCTCACTCATGCAGAAGGTGCGTGGGATCAGGGGCGAGGTCGTGAAGTTCGGCATCGTCGGCCTGAGCGGGGTCGTGGTCAACTTCGCCGTCTTCTGGGTCTGCAACATCGGCCTGGGCATCGCCTCGCTGCGGTCCAACATCGCCGCCACGGTGATCGCGATCGCCACCAACTACCTCGGCTACCGGTACTGGCTGTACCGGGACCGCGACGCCGACTCCCGCAAGCGGGAGATCACCCTCTTCCTGGTGTTCAGCGGCTTCGGCATGCTGATCGAGACCGGCGTGCTCGGCTTCTCCCAGTACGTGCTGGGCCTGGACTCGAACTTCGAGAAGATGGGTGCCAAGGTCGTCGGCCTCGCCATCGCCACCGTGTTCCGCTTCGTCTCGTACCGCACCTGGGTCTTCAAGGCGCTGCCCGAGACGGCCCCCGTACCGAACGTGCCGAGCCCGCAGGCCGCACACGCCACGGAGGCCGCACGGACCGGGGAAGCTGCGGAGGCCGCGGAGGCCGCCGACGGCCGGGAGCTGGCCGCCCAGGCCGAGCTGATGCTGGCCGCCGAACAGATCCGCTACGCCAAGGCCGAGTAGCCGCTCGGCGACCGCCCCTCCCCTCCCCCTTGCCGGGTCCGCCCCCGCGAGAGGACAGTGGTGACCGAGGGCGAGCACGGCCCGCGGACGATCGAGAGGCCGAGGGGGTCCCAGGAGGCTCGCCATGGCGTTCGTCCAGATCATCGACTGCAAGACCGACCGGATCGACGACCTCAACCGGCTCATGGACACCTGGGTCGAGGCCACCAAGGGCCGCCGGACCGCCTCGCACGCGGTCGTCGGCACCGACCGCTCGGATGCCCGCCACGTGGTGGAGATCGTGGAGTTCCCCTCCTACGAGGAGGCGATGCGCAACTCGAAGCTCCCCGAGACGGACCGGATCTTCCGCGAGATGGTGGCGCTCTGCGACGCGCCGCCCACCTTCACCGACCTCGACGTGGTCCGCGACGTCCGGCTCGACGGGGCCCGCTGACCGCGCCCGGTCCGTACCCCCGGCTCCGTCCTCGTACCCGGCTCCGTCCGCGTCCGCCTGCCCCGCGCAGCCCTCGTACCCCGCTCAGTCCTCGTGGCTGCGCCCGAGGAACAGCGCGAACACCGGGGGCTTCAAGGAGAGCAGCTCCAGCCGCCCGCCGTCCGCCTCCGCGAGGTCGCGGGCGACGGCCAGGCCGATGCCGGTGGAGTTGCGGCCGCTGACGGCCCGCTCGAACACCCGGTTGCCGAGGTCGGCCGGCACTCCGGCGCCCTGGTCCTGCACCTCGACCACCACCGAGGTGCCGGAGGGCCGCACCCGCAGGGTGATCGTCCCGGCGCCGTGCATCAGTGAGTTCTCGATCAGGGTGGCGAGCACCTGGGCGACCGTCCCCGGGGTGCCGACCGCGGTGACCCCGTGCAGGCCCTCCAGGGACAGCACCCGGCCCTGCTCGCGCAGCGTCGGGCCCCACTCCTCCACCTGCTGCTTGATCACCTCGTCCAGGTCGAAGGCGACGGCGGTGGGGCTGCGCGGGTCGCGCTGGGTGGTGAGCAGCCGCTGGACGACGTCGGTGAGCCGTTCGACCTGCTGGAGGGCGATGGTCGCCTCCTCCTTGACGGTCTCCGGCTCCTCGGCGAGGGCGGTGATCTCCTCCAGCCGCATCGACAGTGCGGTGAGCGGGGTACGCAGCTGGTGCGAGGCGTCGGCGGCGAGCCGGCGTTCGGCGGTGAGCATCCGGGCGATCCGCTCGGCGCTGGTGTCCAGCACCTCGGCGATCCGGTCGAGTTCGGGCACCCCGTACCGGCGGTTGCGCGGGCGCGGGTCGCCGGAGCCGAGCCGTTCGGCGGTCTCGGCGAGGTCGGTGAGCGGCCGGGCGAGTCGCTTGGCCTGCCAGACGGCGAGCGCGACGGCGGCCTGGACGGCCAGCAGGGCGACCACGCCGAGCAGCAGCAGGTTGTTGGCGATCTCGTGGTCGACGTCCTCGCGGGACTGCTCGACGGTGACGATCTCGCCGCTGGTGCCGTGTTCGGCGGCCCGCAGCAGGTGGTTCCCGGCGGGCGGGCGGCCGGCCGAGAGCACCTGCTGGCCGGGGATCTGCACCTCGACGTAGCTGCCCTCGGTGACCTGGCTCTCGAAGACCCGCCCCTCCTTGACCGACTCACCGGCGGCGAGCCGGCTCTCGACCAGGGCGAGCACCCGGACGGCGGTCGCGTCCACCCGGTCCTGGGCGGCGTCGACGATGCTGCGCTTCTCGACCAGGGCGAGCGGCACGCAGAACACCACGACGACCACCAGGACGACGACCAGCAGCGAGTTGATCATCCTGCGTTTCACGCTGCTGCTCCCCGAGGTGTTCCACTGCATCGGCCGCCGCCCGGCCATGATCTCCGTACGCGGCTAATTCTTCTCGAACCGGAAGCCGACCCCGCGCACCGTGGCGATGTAGCGCGGGTTCGCCGCGTCGTCGCCGAGCTTCTTGCGGAGCCAGGAGATGTGCATGTCCAGGGTCTTGGTCGAGGTCCACCAGGTGGTGTCCCAGACCTGCCGCATGATCTCCTCGCGGGTGACCACCCGGCCGGCGTCGCGGACCAGGACGCGCAGCAGCTCGAACTCCTTGGCGGAGAGGGTCAGCTCCTCCTCGCCGAGCCAGGCGCGGTGGGACTCGATGTCGATCTTCACCCCGTGCGCGCCGGTGGTGAGCTGGTCGACGTTGCCGCGCCGGAGCAGGGCCCGGACGCGGGCGAGCAGCTCGGCCAGGCGGAAGGGCTTGGTCACGTAGTCGTCGGCGCCGGCGTCCAGGCCGACCACGGTGTCCACCTCGTCGGCGCGGGCGGTGAGCACCAGGACGGGGCAGCTCTTGCCGTCGGCGCGCAGGCGGCGGCAGACCTCGAGGCCGTCCATCTCGGGCAGGCCGAGGTCGAGGACGACGAGGTCGACCTCCTCGGTGAGGCCGGCGGCGAGTGCGGTCGGCCCGTCCTCGCGGACGAGCACCTCATAGCCCTCGCGTCGCAGGGCCCGGGCGAGAGGTTCGGAGATCGCCGGATCGTCCTCGGCGAGCAGCACACAGGTCATGTGGTGATGGTAGTCGTCCCGCGTATGCCCGTACCCCCTGTGAGGTAGTTCACAGACGGTGATCGTTATAGAAGGGACCGTCGGGGGCCAACGGAGCGCCGCTGACCGGCCGTTCGGCGAAGAATCCCCGCTTGGATCTTTGAACCGAAGGAAGACACGCCCGTCTACCATGGATCAATCGGGCAGATCTGTTGCCAACTTTGTTATTAAGCAGAGCGATTCGCAATGTTTGTCATCTGATAACGCCAAATATCGCCACGTAGAGTGGTTCAAGTCCTCGTCCGCCGCCACCCCCCTAGGCGGACGCTGTCAGGCAAGGAACGACTACACATGGCGTCTACCACCCGGGCCGCCGACCTCGCGTCGGCCTCCCCCAGCGGCAAGACCTTCCTCGGGCACCCCCGAGGCCTCGCCACGCTGTTCATGACCGAGATGTGGGAGCGGTTCTCCTACTACGGCATGCGCGCCCTGCTGATCTACTACCTGGTCTCCGGCGGTGCCGACGCGGCAGCCGGCAGCCAGGGCGGCGGCCTCGCGATGAAGGCGACGATGGCCACGGCCATCTACTCCGTCTACGTCTCCATGGTCTACCTCATGGCGTACCCGGGCGGCTGGTTCGGCGACCGGGTCTGGGGCGCCCGCAAGACCGTCACCGTCGCCGGTTTCGTGATCATGGCGGGCCACCTCGCGCTGGCCGTCCCGGGCCAGGCGGCGTTCTTCGTCGGCCTGCTCCTGGTCGCGGTCGGCTCCGGGCTGCTCAAGGCCAACATCTCCACGATGGTCGGCCACCTGTACAACGGTCCCGAGGACCCGCGTCGCGACGGTGGTTTCACCGTCTTCTACATGAGCATCAACCTCGGCGCCTTCGCCGCCCCGTTCATCATCGGAACGGTCGGCAAGGAGTACAACTGGCACCTGGGCTTCGCGCTCGCCGCGGTCGGCATGGGCCTCGGCCTGACCCAGTTCCTCATGGGCACCCGCCACCTGAGCCCGAAGAGCAGCGTCGTCCCCAACCCGCTGCAGGCCGCGGAGCGCAAGAGCCTGCTGATGAAGGCCGGCGCCGTGATCCTGGCGGGCGTCGTCTTCTACGCCGCCGTCATCGCGCTCGGTGTCTACACCCTGAACTGGGCCCTCGTCCCGCTGACCATCGCGGGTCTGGCCATCCCGGTCGTCGTGCTGGTCCGCATCAAGCGCGACAAGCAGCTGGACGCCGGCGAGCAGTCCAAGATGACCGCCTACATCTGGTTCTTCGTCGCGGCCGCCGCGTTCTGGATGATCTACGACCAGGGCGGGTCCACCCTGTCCCTGTTCGCGGACAAGAACACCGCGGACAAGGTCCTCGGCCTCGGCTTCTCGTCCACCTGGTACCAGTCGCTGAACCCGCTGTTCGTGATGGCGCTCGCGCCGGTCTTCGCCTGGCTGTGGCTGTGGCTGTCGCGCCGCAACAAGGAGCCCAACACCATCACGAAGTTCGCGATGGGCCTGGTCCTGATCGGCGCCTCGTTCTTCATCTTCATCGTCCCGATGAACATGGCGGGCGACGGCACCAAGGTCTCCCCGATGTGGCTGGTCTCGATCTACATGATCCAGACCATCGGCGAGCTCTGCCTCTCCCCGGTCGGCCTCTCGGTCACCACCAAGATGGCGCCGCAGAAGTACGCCTCCCAGATGATGGGCGTCTGGTTCCTCGCCGTCACCGCCGGTGACTGCACCACCAGCCTTCTGTCGCTGGCCGGCGTCAACCTGGACGGCACCGGCATCATCGGCATGCAGGCCGCCCTCGCGTGCCTCGCGGGCTTCGCGGTCTACAGCTACCGCAAGCGCGTCCAGTCGCTCATGGGCGACGTCCGCTGACGCCGCTCCTGAGGCCGGGCCGCTGAGGCCCCGGGGCCGCCGTGGATTCCTGAGATCCGCGGCGGCCCCGGCCGTTTCCGGCCGATTTAATGCCTCGACGGGGCCGCACCGAGTGTGCCTATGGTCCCCGGCATGACCACCGACTCCCTCCCCCGGCAACTGGCCCGCACCCGGCACTTCACGCTCGGGGCCCCCGCCCAGGCCGCGCCCACCGCCGACGGCGCCACCGTGCTCTTCCTGCGCAGCCGGGGCGGCGCCGACCCGGTCCACTGCCTCTGGGCCCTGGACACCGCGACCGGCGAGGAGCGGCTGATCATCGACCCGAGCGCGCTCGGCAGCACCGGCGGCATCGCCTCGTACAGCACCGACGCCACCGGCCGGTACGCCGCCTTCGCGCTGGACGGCACGCTGTGGCTGGCCGACACCGCCACGGGTTCTTCGCACCCGCTCGCCACCGCCGCCCCGCCGCGGGAGGTGCGGCTCGACCCGACCGGCCGCCGGATCGCCTACGTCAGCGGCGGCGCCCTGCGGGTGGTCTCCACGGACGGTACGGACGACCGCGCCGTGGCCGACCCCGAGGCCGAGGACGTGAGCTACGGCCTGGCCGAGTACGTCGCCGTCGGCGAGATGTACCGCGACCGCGGCTACTGGTGGTCCCCCGACGGCACCGCGCTGCTCGCGGCCCGGGTCGACGAACGTGCCGTCGCCCGGTGGTTCCTCGCGGACCCCGCCGACCCCGGGCGCTCCCCGCGCGCCGTCCGCTACCCGCCGGCCGGCACCGCCAACGCCGAGGTCACCCTCTGGCTGCTCGGCCTCGACGGCCGGCGCACCCGCACCGAGGTCCGCTGGGACCGCGCCGCCTTCGAATACCTCACCGCCGCGGGCTGGGACGACCACGGGCCGTACGCCGCCGTGCAGAGCCGCGACCAGCGCACCGTCCGCACGCTGGCGATCGGGGCGGACGGCGCGACCCGGGTGCTCGCCGAGCGGACCGACCCGCACTGGGTCGAGCTGCTGCCCGGACTGCCGGTCCGCACGGCGGGCGGGGCGCTGGTCGACACCGCCGATCACCAGGACACCCGGCAACTGACCGTCGACGGCGAACCCGTCACCCCGGCGGGCCTGCAACTGCGGGGCGTCCTCGGGACGGAGGGCGAGCGGGTGCTGTTCACCGCCTCCGAGGAACCCACCGAGACCCACCTGTGGACGTACGAACCAGGCTCCGGCATACGGCGGTTGAGCAGCGGACCCGGACTGCACAGCGGCGTCGAACGGGGCGGCACGCAGGTGCGCACCGACGGCGCCCGCACCACCGTCCTCCGGGCCGACGGCCCGCCCCTCCCCCTCACCTCGTACGCCGAACCGCCCGTCGTCACCGCCCGCCCCGAACCGCTCCGCCTCGGCCCGCGCGAACTGCGCGCCCACCTCTTCCTGCCCACCGGCCACCGGCCCGGGGGTGCCCCGCTGCCCGTACTCCTCGACCCGTACGCCGGGCCGGCCATGCAGAAGGTCACCACCGGTGACCCGTGGTTCGGCCTGGTCTCGCAGTGGTTCGCCGACCAGGGCTTCGCGGTGCTCGTGGTGGACGGCCGCGGCACCCCGGGGCGCGGGCCGCACTGGGAGAAGAGCATCTGGGGAGACAAGGCCGGGCCGGCGCTGGAGGACCAGATCGAGGGCCTGCACGAGACCGCCCGGCTGCGCCCCGGACTGCTCGACCTCGGCCGGGTCGCCATCCGCGGCTGGTCCTACGGGGGCTTCCTCGCCGCGCTCGCGGTGCTGCGCCGCCCGGACGTCTTCCACGCCGCCTCCGCCGGGGCCGCCCCCACCGACCAGCGGCTGTACGACACCCACTGGCAGGAGCGCTTCCTCGGCCACCCCGACGAGCACCCCGGGCACTACGACAGCGGCTCGCTGCTCACCGAGGCGCCGAACCTCACCCGCCCCCTGCTCCTGGTCCAGGGCCTCGCCGACGACAACGTCTTCCCCGTCCACGCGTTGCGGCTCTCCGCCGCACTGCTCGCCGCCGGCCGCCCCCACGAGGTGCTGCCGCTGCGCGGCGCCGGGCACCGGCCGACGGACGAAGCGACGGTGGAGAACCTGCTCCGGCACGAACTCGGCTTCCTGCGGCGATCGTTGGGCGCGGAATGAGGGACGCCCCCTCGGGCCGGGGGACCCGAGGGGGCAGCAGGACGGCTTCGCCGGAAGCGTCAGTTGAAGTAGTAGTTGTGGATGTTGTAGATGATGTTGTTCCGGTAGTAGTTGCCCCGGACGTCGTAGAAGTTGCCGCCCCGGATGGTCAGACCGACACCGTCCGGCTCGGAGTCGACCCGCGGGGCCGACGGACTGGCGACATTGTTGCCGTTGGGCACGCCCTGGGGGATCGACGCATCGGCGGAGGTCGTCGAGATCTCGGCGGCCAGGACCTGGCCCGAACTGGCCTGGCGCCAGACCAGGACCATCCGATCGTCGTGGTGGTTGTAGGCGACCGACGGGGCGGCGTTGGTGTAGGTGTTCCTGACCTGCTGCCAGTTGTTGTCCCACTGCCAGTACAGGAAGTTCAGGCCCTGGCGGTAGATCCGGTTGTCGGTGCCGCGGTGGACGACGGTCAGCCGGTTGTCGGGCGAAGTCGAGGCGCCGGCCCCGGACTCCGTACGGGCGCCGCCCGGCAGTTCGGTCCAGCGGCTGAAGTTGCGGTTCACGCCCATGGTCGCGTGGTAGATGCGCTCGTTGGCGCCGACCACGACGAAGTGCAGCAGGTCCGGGGAGGCCGCGACGGCCGGGCTCAGGGTCGGACTTCCGGCCGAACCGGAGCCGCCGATGTTCTGGGTACTGAACTGGATGGGCCGGTTCCAGTACCAGCGCCGGTGGTTGGACTCACCGGGGTTGGCGAGGTTCTGGCCCCAGACGTCGCCGTTCTGGCCGGTGTGCCAGATCCACAGCTCGCCGCGGAACACGGTGATCGACGGCGCGGCGTACGTGACGCCGCCGATGTGGTTGAAGTCGCCGTTGTCGACGTTGAACCAGAGGTTGTTGTCCTGGCCCCGGATCACCTCGACGTTGCTCCCCGCGTAGAACGCCATCGCCGGGGAGTCGGGGGTGCTGCCGTTGTGGTTCGTCTCCTGCCAGGGCGTGACCGCACCGGCCGGGGCCGTGCTCGCGAAGACGGCGGCCAGCGCGGCGAGGAGGACGGTCACCGCGGCGACGAACCCGGAGGCTCTGCGACGGTGCAGTGGAGTGCGGGGTGGTGCGGTCATGTCTGCTGCTGCCCTTCTGGTCCGTGAGCCCGGCGATGACGCGCGGGCCCCGGAGTGGTGACGACGTGGTGCGGCCCGGCTCCGACGACGACCCCGCACGGGGCATGGCCCCCGGCGGACGCGGAACGGCCCACCGCAGAGGCTGCCAGCGCACCGGGCCACCCCACATCGGTCATCTGACTTAACGCCCGGGGCACCCCCACCCGAACCCGCCGGCACCCCGTCCGGTGCGTCCCCCCTGGTCCCGGGGAGCCCGGGCCGGGGAGACCGCGCGTTGTGACGACTGTCATGGGTGGCTGGTGATCATCGGCCCTGGCGGGCGGCGGCGCCCGGTTGCCAGGATGGGCGGCGTTGACGGGGTGAGTTGGCCCCGAGTTGTTCGAACGGGGGATGGGCGATGTCGCCGCACGTCATCGGGTTGTACGCGAGCGCTGCTGTGGTGGTCGGCGTGGGGATGCAGACACTGGTGCTGGCCGGGCCGGCGAGGGGCTCCGGGGCTGGTGGCCGCGCAGGTGGGGGTGCCGGGCCGGGTGAAGTGCTGGCCGTGGTCCGCGCGGCGTTGGCGCGGCGCCCTTGGGTCACCCTCGCGCTGTTCGCGGTGATGGCGGTGATGGCCGTGGTCCAGTACGCGGTGCCCTCCGTCGTCGGCGACCTGATGCGTCAACCGGGCGCCCTGTCGGACGGGCAGTGGTGGCGAGCCGGGAGCGCGCTGCTGGTGCAGTCCTCGGGCATCACGCAGATCGCGATCAACCTGCCGGCCCTGCTCGTGGTCGGCGCCGTCACCGAGGCCGCCCTCGGGTGGTGGCGGACCCTGGTCGTCTTCCTCGTCGGCGGCGTCCTGGCGCACGTGGTCAGCCTGGCCGGCTGGTCGACCCAGGGCGGCGGCGATTCGGTGGCCGTCTGCGCCCTGCTGGGCGCCCTGGCCGTCAGCTGCCTGCTGGGCACGACCCAGCCGCGCCGACCGCTCCGGGACACCTGGTACGTGCTCCTCATCCCCGCCGCGGGAGCGCTGCTGTGCCTCCTGCAGAACAACCACGGCGCGGGCCTGGCGGCAGGCTGCCTGCTCGCCCTCGCCCTCGCACCCCGCCCCGGACACCCGCTCGCCCGGTCGTCTGCCGCCTAGCCAGATGCCTATGGCGCCCGCGAAGCCCCCGCCTTCCCAGGCGGGGGCTTCGCGTGTTTCAGTCGCGGTCCTCGGGGGGTTGGATCTTGAGGGTGGCGATGGCGCCGAGGGCGACGGTGGTGAGGGCGAGGGCGAGGAGGGCGAGGAGGATCGCGCCGATGAAGTAGTTCACCGGTGCCAGGCCTCGTCGCGCTCCAGGTCGCGGAGCAGGTGGAGGAGGTTGAGGAGGGTGCTAACGGGCGCGTTGCCGAAGTCGATGAGGATGCGGCCGTCGAGGGTGGTCTCGCCGGGGGTGGCGGAGCCCCAGAGGAGGCCGTGGGGGAGGCCGCGGCGGTGCAACTCGCCCAGGAGGGTGGTGATCTGGGGCTCGGTGCAGTCGCGCATGCGGGGGTCGTCCGGGGCGATGGGGTCGCGGGTCACGAGGCGGCGTCCAGCTCGTACCAGGTGGTCTTGCCGCGCTTCTGGGGGTCGACGCCCCAGCGGTGGGTGAGGCCTTCGACGAGCTGGAGGCCGCGTCCGGTCTCGGCGAGGCCGGTGGGGGTGCGGGGCTGCGGGAGGGCGTCGCTCTCGTCGGAGACGGCGACGTGGAGGGTGGGGCCGAGGAGGGAGAACCAGACGACGGGCGCGGGGGTGGCGCCGTGCCGCCAGGCGTTGACGATCAGCTCGGTGAGGGCGAGTTCGGCGTCGTGGATGGTGTCCGGGTTCCAGCCGCTGTGGGCCAGGGCGTCCCGCAGGGCCTTCCGGGCGAGCACGAGGACGAGGGAGGGAGAGGGGGTGTTACGGGTGCACACGGGAACCTCCGCGAGGCTGTGGTGCGGGAGAGGGGCGGCGGCGGATACGTCGCCGTGAGCCAGGCCGGGGCGGCGGCTGCTCTGCGGCGCGCGGGAGGGCAGCAGGCGCCTACTGCCCTTGATCCAGGCATTACTGACGATCCGTCGGATCGAGCTGAGACGACGATAGCGCGCTCCGCCACAGATTTGTGGCGGAGCGCGCTAAGTTCCCTCTAACGTGGCAGTCTCTCTGCGGCAGACTGGTCCCACGACCTGCAGGGAGGACTTCATGGCGCTTCGATCGAACCCGACTCTCCGTCAACTGCGCCTGGGTGCCGAGCTACGTCGGATGCGGGAGCAGGCAGGCCTCGGCGGGAGTCAACTCGCCCGCGCGCTGGGCATCAACCCTGCCCATGTGACGCAGATGGAGAGTGGCAGGACTGGTATCAGCGTCGAACGCCTGCGTACGATCTCGGCATTGTGCATGTGCGTCAACGAGCCCCTGATCGAGGCCTTGGCAGCGATCATCACGGATCGCGACAAGGGCGGCTGGTGGGAGGACTACCGCGGGACCCTCTCGAGCGACTTCCTTGAGGTCGCCGAGATCGAAGGCCATGCGAGCGGGCTGTCGACCTACACGATGGCCTTCATCCCGGGGCAGCTCCAAACCAGCGCGTACACCTCCGCTGTCTTCGATCGAGCCTTGACACCTCTCCCGCGCCATGAGGTCGACCTGAGAACTGCATTCCGTGTCCGACGACGAGAGCTTCTTCGATCCGGTGCGACACCGTACTCCGCTTACATCCATGAGGCTGCCTTGCGGATGCAGTTCAGCGGACCGCAGGTCCAAGCCGAACAGCTCTGCAGCCTCATCGAAGACTCCGGGCGCCCAAAGGTCTCAATCCGAGTCGTGCTGTTCGAGGTGGATACGCTTCCACTCAACTACGAGAACTTCACGTATGTCGAAGGCCCGGTTCGGGAGCTCGACACCGTGCAGGTGGACTCCGCTGTCGGCAACGTGCTCTTCGATGCGCCGGCTCACATCGCCAGGTTTCGCTCCATGCTCGCCCGGCTCGATTCAGCGGCTCTATCCGAAGACGACTCCCGAGAGTTCATTCGATCCATCAAGAAGAATATGGAAAGTAAGCATGTCTAACTCTGTCTGGCAAAAGTCCAGTTACTCCGGCTCCAACTCCGACTGCGTTGAGGTGCGGACTGCAGACGGGTTCATCGAACTCCGCGAGTCCGACGAGGGCGACGTCATCCTCCGCACCACCCGCCTCAACCTCGCCGCCTTCCTCCAGGGCGCCAAGGCCGGCGAGTTCGACTAACGCAGAGCCCCCGCGCCCGCCACCCCGGGGGCGCGGGGGCGCGGGGGCAGTCTACGGGCCCTACACCGCCAGGGGCTCTACGGTCTATTCAGGGCTCACTCCCTTTCTCCAGGGGACTCCGAGGCCGCGATCAGATCGGCATGAAAGGTTTTACCGATGCGCTCCGAGGAAACACCTTGCCCGGTGACGGAAGAGTAGTTACAGCAACGGACAGGGCGGGGACTTCATCGAAGGTGACGACAGTCGCCCGGGGATAGTCCGCAACTCCAAAGACCCCGACGGGCCCCGCCTGCGCTTCACCTCCGAGGCGTGGGCCACGTTCGTCCACGCCACCGTGGACGGCGAGTTCAGCGACGCGTGAGCTGTCCTCCAACAGAAGAGCCCCCGACCCTTCCGAGTCGGGGGCTCTTCTGTTCGGGCGGCCACTCGTCCGCGCCTCGGGCCTCGGCCCACTCCTGGGACACGTGCGATTTCTTGGCCGATCGGGTGGCAACGTGCGGTGGCCGCAGTGGCCAGAAGGCTGCCGGTTGACCGGTTCTTCATCTGGAGCGGCATTGGCGGCCCACGATCAGCTTCGCGGGCAGCCAATGCATAGAAGGCTCAACCGCTTGTGCGTGACCCGCGTAGGTGCCTTGTCACGGACGCACCCTTCAGCCTTCCTCCGAGAAGTCGAACTCCTGGGTCTGCCGACGGTAAGGCAGGGAGATGATGGCGAGGCGGTGTTGGGGCCAGAGGTCGGAACGTTCGTTGATGCTCAGCCCACCATCCCGGCGCGTCAGCCAGATCTCCTCGAAGTCATAGTGAAGGACCGCATCATCGGGAATCCTCAACAACAATTCGACCGCAAGCCGAACGACGACGTCCTGTTGGCCGGCGATATTGGCCATCTTGTCGAGACGGAAGATGACCGCGACGGTCGGGCTGAAAACACGGCCTCCGATGAGCGGATCCCCCCATGGGGCTGGGCTCTTCGGTATCACCTGGATGCGAGTGCCGTTCAGCGTCCGTGCGCCGTCGCCGAGTAGCGTGTCGGCGTCTGCTGATGCGTCGGACAGCCGCAGTCCCTGTACGACTGCCGCAAGGTTCGTCGCGACCTCGCCGGCGCTGAGTGGCGTCGCCAATTCGAAGCTGTAGGAAATAGCCATATCGGCCGTCTTTCTCAGTTGGGTCACGGGTAGAGGTGGATGATGTTGCCAGACTTGTCGATCACTTTGACCTCCTTGAGGCCATTGACTGGCCAGTCGTTCAGCTGCTTTCGCATCGCAGCCATGTCGACCGGAGTGTCGGACATATTCAGAATAATTCGGTCAGCCTGGCCCGAGTCCACCTTCTCCTGAATCTTGTGGGAGATGGCACGAGGTTTGTCGGTCGTGGGCGCGTAGCAGTCCATGATTTCTCCCTCGACGCGATAGTCGGGGTTCTTGTCGCCAGGCACCTTGGGGTTCTGCTCGACCTTGTAGCCGTTCTTTGCCAGGATGTCAGCAGACTCGTTCTCCCGGGTGATCGAGCGAACCGTCGTCGCATCGGCACTCTTTTCGATGGGGGTGACGCGACCTCCCGGGGTGGCGTTCGGGTCGGGTGACCCCGAAGGCCGGGTTTCCACACTGGGTGAACTGCTTCCTCCGCTGCCCCCGCCGTTTCCCTCCATGTGAACCCGGTCGGGCCCGAACGCATCCTGGGCGATTTGGCTGGCGCCGACGCCGGCGATGCTGAGACCAGTGGCGATGACACCCGCTGAGGCCACGTTTACCGGCACGCCGATCGCCGCGCCAACACCGGTCATGTCCAGTCCGACCCCCAACACCTCGCCGCCGGCCCCAAGAGTCGCGAGCCCTAGACCGCCCGCTATTTCGAGTGAGGCGCCTGGGTCGTGGATCATGGCGTTGCCCACGGAGGCCAGATCCTCGACGACGACCTTGCCGGCGTCCAGGAGGAGGTCCCCGGCGTCGGAGAAGAAGTCGCCTACCTTGTCGAGCCAACCCGGCTCTTCTGGTGCCTTGTCTCGAACCTTGGCGATCTTGTCGGCAGCCGTGTCACCCGCACTCTTCACCTGGCTTCTGGCGGTGCTGAGTGTTTGTCGAGCACTTGTCCGAGTAGCCTCGCCCGGGTCGGTGAAGGGCAGCGCGTGGCCGGCATTCTTCTCCGCGTCTTGGTGATCAGACTTGGCCTTGTCGGTGGCGGCCTGGCCCTCGTTCCACTGGCGGATCGCATCCGTGGCCTGCCCCTGGGCCCACGTCAGCGTCGTCTGGTAGGTGGTGAGAGCAGTGGATGCATCATGAAAGCAGTCACCTGCTTCCAGCCACTTCTGCGGCTCGCCCTTGAAGGCCCCTCGAAACGCTTCGCCAGCCTCACCTGACCATCCATCAGCAGTGTCGATCCGCTTGAGCCCCTCGCCGGTCGAGTGGAGGGTGTCGCCATAGCTCTTGAGCCAGGCGGCGGTCGAAGCGATCGCGTCCGGGTCTCCCGGGACGAGATCGTTCGCGCTAGCAGTCTGCCCCAGCTCCTTGGCCACTACTTTGCCCCCGGGTCGTCGCCGCTGTCGCGGCTCAGCGTGCCGTGAAGATGGCCGACAAGTTGCCCTTCCATCTCCCGATAGGCCTTCACGCTCGCATTCAGGCGTTGGGAGACCTGTGTGGCGTCCTTTGCCAGGTTCTCGACGCCGATCTCCCAGCGGGTACAGAACTTCCCAAGGACATCGGCTAGGTGGCTGTGCCCGATGTCCTCTTTCTTGTGGTCGAGATCGCTGACCTTCTTGAAGTGCAGCTTCGCCAGGGTGTCCGTGATGCCCGAGGCCGCGTTGTCCAACGCTTCCAGATCCACCTTGAATCCCTCTGCCACGAACCTCTCCCCTCGGTCGTAAGTGGGATCAACGGCTCAGCTTCTCATGGGACAGTAGCTATGCGACCTTGGTTCCGGCCGCCCTTCGGCAACGGCAAAGGCATCGCGTGCGCAGGATCGCCGAGGGTGCCCACTCCGGTCGGGTCCCCCGACAGATGTCGAGTTGCAGGGGCGGGCAGGTTCGGTCAAACCCGCTCGTACGGACCTGTGCATGGCGATGGTGGCGAGCGGTACGGGCTTGACGGGTTCCGTTCGCCCCGGGGAATCGGGCCCGAACGAACGGCGGGCAACTGTCCTCTGTGACCTGGCAACGCCGGGCCGGACAGCCTGTCCGGGGGCGTCTTGACCAACCAACCGCCACCTCGTTCCTTGCGCCGCTAGGGGTCGTCTTCAAAGATCAGATCCGGAGCACGATTGAGGCGATGGTGACGGCGGCTTGGTAGGACTTGCTGGTCTTGCCGTAGCGGGTGGCCAGGCCCCGCCATTGATTGAGGCAGTTGAAGCAGGGTTCGACGACGTTGCGGAGCCGGTAGACGTCACGGTCGAACAGGGCGGCCTCGAGGCGGGTGCAGTCGTTGGTGTTGCCGCCCGACAGGACGAAACCGAGTTGGCGGCCACCCCCGAAGTAGGCAGGAATCGTGACAGCACAGCCCACTCGGCGTCCGAGAGCTCATGATGACGCACTATGACGAACATGATCCATCATCACTTGATCAGCATTGAAGACGGGCCCTAACGCAGAGCCCCCGCGCCCGCCACCCCGGGGGCGCGGGGGCCGTCTAAAGGTCCTGGCCCTAGACCTCGCGGACGCCCGCGCGCCAGACCGCGGCCGTCAGCGGCACGCCCGGGCGGTAGGCCAGGTGGACGTGCGAGGGCGCGTCCAGCAGCAGCAGGTCCGCCCGCGAGCCGACCGCGACCGTCCCCACGTCCGTACGCCGCAGGGCGTGCGCCCCACCCGCCGTGGCGGCCCAGACGGCCTCATCCGGGGTCATGCCCATCTCCCGCACGGCCACAGCAATACAGAACGCCATCGAGCTCGTAAAACTCGACCCCGGGTTGCAGTCCGTGGACAGCGCCACCACCGCCCCCGCGTCCAACAGCCGCCGCCCGCTCGGGTACTCGGCCCGCGTGGAGAACTCCGCCCCCGGCAGCAGCGTCGCGACCGTCGCCGAGCCCGCCAGCGCCGCCACGTCCTCATCGGTCAGATGCGTGCAGTGGTCCGCCGAGGCCGCCCCCAGCTCCACCGCCAACTGCACACCCGGCCCGTACGTGAGTTGGTTGGCGTGCACCCGCGGGGTGAGGCCCTTCTCGATCCCCGCCGTCAACACCGCCCGCGCCTGGTCGCCGTCGAAGGCGCCCTTCTCGCAGAACACGTCCACCCAACGGGCGTGCGGCGCACAGGCGTCGAGCATCTCCCCCGTCACCAGCTCGACGTACCCCGCCGGGTCCTCGGCGTACTCGGGGGCCACGATGTGCGCGCCCAGGTACGTCGTCTCCGGCGTGTGGGCGGCCGCGATCCGCAGCGCCCGGGCCTCGTCCTCGACCGTCAGCCCGTAGCCGGACTTGCACTCGATGGTGGTGGTGCCCTGCCGCAGCGCCTCACGGACGAACCCGGCCAGGTTGGCGTCCAGTTCGGCGTCCGAAGCCGCCCTGGTGGCCGCCACCGTCGTCCGGATACCCCCGGCCGAGTACGCCTGCCCGGACATCCGGGCGTTGAACTCGGCGGTGCGGTCCCCCGCGAACACCAGGTGGGCGTGCGAGTCGACGAAGCCGGGCAGCAGCGCCCGGCCCTCGGCGTCGAAGCGCTCGTCCGCCGCCGGGGCCTGGGCGGCCGGGCCGACCCAGGCAACGGTGTCTCCGTCGATCACCACGGCCGCGTCGGTCAGCAGGCCGAGCGGCCCGCCGCCCTGCCCGGGGTCGTTGGTGACCAGGCTGCCGATGCCCGTGATCAAGGTGGTCCTGGTGCTCAAGACAACGCCTTCCTAAGGGGATTGAAACGGGCTCAGTAGTCCAGCGCGCCGATGGCAGCCCGCAGCGCCCCCGGCACGTCGGCCACCAGCTGGTGCACGCCGTCCCGGACGACGTGCCGTCCGCCGACCACCAGGTGCCGGACGTCCGCCGCCGAGGCCGCGAACACCGCGATCTCGGCGCCCAGCCGCGCAGGCGGCCCGGCCGTGCGCACCGAGTCCAGCGCGATCGCCGTGAAGTCGGCGAGCGCCCCGGCCTCGATCCTCCCCGCCTCGGGCCAGCCGAGCGAGGCGTGACCGTCCTCGCCGCCCGCCCGCAGCAGCCCGTTTGCCGTCCAGTGGCCGCGCGTCCGCGTCCGCAGCCGCTCGTCCAGCTCCAGCGCCCGGGCCTCCTCCCACGGGTCGATGACCGCGTGGCTGTCGCTGCCCAGGGAGATCGGGCTGCCCGCCGAGGCGAGCCGGCGGGCCGGGCCGATGCCGTCGGCGAGGTCCCGCTCGGTGGTGGGGCACATGCAGACGGTGGTCCCCGAGTGCGCGAGGAGCTTGACGTCCTCGTCGGTGAGGTGGGTGGCGTGCACGGCCGAGGTGCGCGGGCCGAGCGCGCCGTGGTCGGCGAGCAGCCGGGTCGGGGTGACGCCGTGCGCGGCGAGGCAGGCGTCGTTCTCGGCGGTCTGCTCGGACAGGTGGACGTGCAGCGGCGCCTTGCGCATCGCCGACCAGTGCGCGACGGTGCCCAACTGATCGGCCGGGACGGCCCGGACGGAGTGGATGGCGGCGCCGATCCGGGCGTGCTCGCGCGGCTTGAGCGCGTCCGCGCGGGCGGCCCAGGCCTCGGCGTCGCCGTCGCTGAACCGCAGCTGCGGGTGGGTCGGCTCGGCCCCGAAGCCGGAGGACAGGTAGCAGGTGTCCAGCAGGGTGATCCGGATGCCGGCCCGGGCGGCCGCCTCGATCAGCGCCTCGCCCATCGCGTTCGGGTCGGTGTAGCGGGCGCCGCCGGGCGCGTGGTGCAGGTAGTGGAACTCGCCGACGGCACTGATCCCGGCGAGCGCCATCTCGGCGTAGACCGCGGTGGCGAGCGCCAGGTAGCTGTCCGGGTCGAGCGCCCCGGCGAACCGGTACATCGTGTCGCGCCAGGTCCAGAAGGTCCCGGAGCCGACCTGCACGTGCCCGCGCAGCGCCCGGTGGAAGGCGTGCGAGTGGGCATTCGCCTGGCCGGGCAGCAGCAGTCCGTCGAGCCGGACGGCGCCGGGCGGGCAGGGCCCGCTGTCCGGCTCCACCCGAACGATCCGCCCGTCGGCGCCGACCACGATCAGCACGTCCGGCTCGACCACCGGCCCGTTGTGGTGCGGCAGCCAGGCGTGCTCCGCCCAGTAGCTGACCGAAGGGGTCACTGACACGCCAGGTCCTCCAGTACGTCGGCGAGGGCGGAGACCCCGGCCAGGCAGTCGGCCTCCTCGGCGTGCTCGGCCGGGGAGTGCGAGACCCCGGTGGGGTTGCGCACGAACAGCATGGCGGTCGGGATCGCGGACGCCAGGATCCCGGCGTCGTGTCCCGCGCCGGTGGGCAGCACCGGGGCTTCGAGCAGCTTGGCGAGCCGGTCGCGCAGCGGGCCGTCGAAGTCCACCACGGGGGTGTACGACTCGCGGGTCAGCTCGACCCGGACGCCGTCGCGCTCACCGCGCTCGGCGGCCGCCCGCTCGATCTCGGCGACCAGCTCGGTCAGCGTCCGCTCGTCGGCGGCCCGGGAGTCCAGCCAGCCGCGCACCAGCGAGGCGATCGCGTTGGTGCCGTTGGGCTCCACCGCGACCTTGCCGAAGGTGGCCAGCGCGCCCGCCAGCTTCGCCTTCTTGCGGGCGGCGAGCACGGTGTTGGCGTACGTCAGCATCGGGTCGCGGCGGTCCTCGATCCGGGTGGTGCCCGCGTGGTTGGCCTCGCCGTGGAAGTCGAAGCGCCAGCGGCCGTGCGGCCAGATCGCCCCGGCCACGCCGACCGGCTGCTCCTCGGTGAGGTAGCGGCCCTGCTCGACGTGGAGTTCGACGAAGGCGCCGATCCGGGACAGCCGTTCCTCGTCCGCGCCGATCGCGGTCGGGTCGTAGCCGGCCTTCTCCATCGCGTCGGGCAGCCGCAGGCCGTCGGCGTCGCGCAGCTCGTACGCGGCCCTGCGGGACAGCAGCCCGGCGGTCAGCCGGGAGCCGATGCAGGCCACGCCGAACCGGGCGCCCTCCTCGTCACCGAAGTTGACGATCGCCAGCGGCTTGGTGAACTCCGCTCCCCTGGCGCGCAGTTCGTCCAGCGCGGCGAAGGAGGAGACCACCCCGAGCGGGCCGTCGTAGGCGCCGCCGTCCGGGACGGAGTCCAGGTGCGAGCCGGTGACGACCGCGCCCTGGCCGTGCGGGTCGCCCAGCCAGGCCCACTGGTTGCCGTTGCGGTCCAGCTCGTACGTCAGGCCGCGGTCGCGGGCCTGCTGCTCGAACCAGGCGCGGCACTCGGCGTCGGCGGAGTTCCAGGCGAAGCGGCGGTAGCCGCCGGAGGCGGCGGAGCGGCCCACGGGGAGCAGCTCCGCCCACATCTCGTTGAACGTAGAGGTCACAGCTCACCCATCGGAACGCGCACGCCCCGCTCGTCGGCGACCTCGACGGCCCGGTCGTAGCCGGCGTCCACGTGCCGGATGACGCCCATGCCCGGGTCGTTGGTGAGGACGCGGCGGATCTTCTCGCCCGCGAGCGCCGTACCGTCGGCCACGGTGACCTGGCCGGCGTGGATCGAGCGGCCGATGCCGACGCCGCCGCCGTGGTGGATGGACACCCAGGAGGCGCCGGAGGCGACGTTGACCATGGCGTTGAGCAGCGGCCAGTCGGCGATCGCGTCCGAGCCGTCCAGCATCGCCTCGGTCTCGCGGTACGGGGAGGCCACCGAACCGCAGTCCAGGTGGTCGCGGCCGATCACGATCGGCGCGGACAGCTCGCCGGAGGCCACCATGTCGTTGAAGCGCTCGCCGGCCTTGTCGCGCTCGCCGTAGCCGAGCCAACAGATGCGCGCGGGCAGGCCCTGGAAGTGCACCTTCTCCTGGGCCAGCTTGATCCAGCGGGCCAGCGACTCGTTCTCCGGGAAGAGGTCGAGGACGGCCTTGTCGGTCTTGTGGATGTCCTGCGGGTCGCCGGAGAGCGCGGCCCAGCGGAACGGGCCCTTGCCCTCGCAGAACAGCGGGCGGATGTACGCCGGGACGAAGCCGGGGAAGGCGAAGGCGCGGTCGTAGCCGGCCAGCTGGGCCTCGCCGCGGATCGAGTTGCCGTAGTCGAAGACCTCGGCGCCGCGGTCCAGGAAGCCGACCATGGCCTCGACGTGGGCGGCCATCGACTCGCGCGAGCGCTGGGTGAACTCGGCGGGCTTGGCGGCCGCGTAGTCGGCCATGTCGTCGAAGGCGACGCCGACCGGCAGGTAGCTCAGCGGGTCGTGGGCGCTGGTCTGGTCGGTGACGATGTCGATCGGGGCGTCCATCGCGAGCAGCTGCGGGAAGAGCTCGGCGGCGTTGCCCAGCAGGCCGATGGAGAGCGGCTGCTTCTTGTCGCGGGCGGCGGTGGCGAGCTCCAGCGCGTGGCCCAGGTCCTTGGCCTCGACGTCCAGGTAGCGGTGCTCGATCCGGCGGGAGATCCGGGACGGGTCGCAGTCGATGCAGATCGCCACGCCGCCGTTCATGGTGACGGCCAGCGGCTGGGCGCCACCCATCCCGCCGAGGCCGGCGGTGAGGGTGATGGTGCCTTCCAGGCTGCCGTTGAAGCGCTTGTTGGCGACGGCGGCGAAGGTCTCGTAGGTGCCCTGGAGGATGCCCTGGGTGCCGATGTAGATCCAGGAGCCGGCGGTCATCTGGCCGTACATGGTGAGCCCGAGGCTCTCCAGCCGGCGGAACTCCTCCCAGTTCGCCCAGTCGCCGACCAGGTTGGAGTTGGCGATGAGCACGCGCGGCGCCCACTCGTGGGTCTGCATGACGCCGACCGGCCGCCCGGACTGGACCAGCATGGTCTCGTCCTGCTTGAGCCCCTGCAGCGTCCTCACCATGGCGTCGAAGGAGCGCCAGTCCCGCGCGGCCTTGCCGGTGCCGCCGTACACCACCAGCTTCGACGGGTGCTCGGCCACCTCGGGGTCGAGGTTGTTCATGAGCATCCGCAGGGCAGCCTCCTGCTGCCACCCCTGCGTCGTGAGCCCCGTCCCGCGCGCCGCACGCACCTCGCGCGGCCCGCTCGCCTGCTGCTGCACCATGTCCCGGCCTCCCTGCGGATGGATTCATTCAAGTTCTGCTCGACTGAATATAACTAGACAACCGGCTTTCGACCAGACCCTGGCTCCATCGGAACAGCCGTGGCCCGAACCCGCCCCCGGGCACGCCGAAGGGCCCGCCCGGCACGGGCCGGTACGGGCTGGAGCTGGCGGCCTCAGGCCGCGGCGTCGCCGTCCCAGTCGATGCCGATCTCGGCGAGCCAGCGGCGGTCGGCGGCGTCGGGGGCGGGCGGCGTGGGTGGGCGGGGGATGTTCTGGACGGGACCGAGGCCGTACTTCTCGGCGGCGGCGGTGGCGCGGGCGTCGGGTTCGATGACGCCGACGTGCACGGCGGACTCGTCGCCCGGGTCGTGGACGGTCAGTTCGGGTTCGGGCAGGCGCCGCAGGGTGACGCGGCGTCCGCAGGCGGGGCAGGACCATTCGTCGGCACCCGAGGCCAGGCGGGCGACGAACTTCATCTCGTGGATCACGCGCATGGGCGGCACCCCCTGCACTAGGGGATGCCCGGCTTCGTGACGAGTAGTCCTTCGGCCGTTGTTCCGGGCTACTCCTACTCCAAAGGTTCCTACTCCAGGAAGAGGCCCCGGGCCGCCGCGGACTGCTCGATCGCCTCCAACCTGGCCTCCGCTCCCGGGAGTTCGTCGCACATGCTCTGCAGCAGCACCCGGCCGAGCATCATCGGCGCGCAGGCGGTGTCGAAGACCAGCCCGGTGCCGACGGCGGCCGGCAGCATCAGGTCGGAGAGCTTGGCGACCGGCGAGAAGGCGCTGTCCGCGACGGTGAGCACGGTCAGCCCGCAGTCCCGGGCGACCACCAGGGCGTCCATCAACTCCCGCGGGTAGCGCGGCAGCGCGAAGCAGAGCAGCGCGGTGGCCCCCGCCGCGGTGGCCTGTTCCAGCCGGTCGGCGAGCATGCTGCCGCCCTCGTCCAGCAGCCGGATGTCCGGGTGCACCTTGGCCGCGAAGTACGCGAAGCCGCGCGCCTGGGCCGAGGCGGCCCGCAGGCCGAGCACCGGCAGCGGGCGGGAGGCGGCGAGCAGCCGGGCGGCCCGGGTGATCGGTTCGGGGTCGGCGAGCAGCTCGGCGAGGTGGCGCAGGTGGGCGATCTCGGCGAGGACGGCCTGCTGGTGCTCGTTGCGCACCGCGTCGTCCGGGGTCTCGGGCGCGGCGGGCTCGCCGGCGCCGAGTTCGCGCAGCTGCTTGCGCAGGGCCGGGTAGCCGTCGTACCCGAGGGCGACGGCGAAGCGGGTGACGGACGGCTGGCTGACCCCGGCGAGTTCGGCGACCTCGACGCTGGACAGGAACGGGGCCTCGTTGGCGTGCCGGACCAGTGAGTGGGCGATCCGCCGCTGGGTGGGGGTCAGCCGGTGGCCCTCGAACAGCTGGAGCAGCCGGGCGGAGGGACCGACGGTGCCGGCCTCGTCGGTGGCGGTCATCAGCGGTACCTCCGGATGCGTGCGGTTCGGACGACGACTGTGCAGCAGAGTGCCGCCGCTGGCAAAGACGTCTCGTACGACGGGACGCTTCATGAGACGTCCCACGGTTCGGACGTCGTCCCGGACGGACGGCACCGAAGAGCGGACGTTCCGGGTGCGGACTCGGGGTAACCCTGATTTCTCCCTGAGCCCGCCCGGATTCCCCCCGCGAACGGATGGACCGGGCCCGGCGGTGGCGCCACGCTACTGGCATGGACACTCGCCAGGACGAACTGCGGCGCGACCTCGACGCCACCCTCCAGGCCCGCAAGGAACTCGGCAAGGACTACGAGGACGAGCTCCTCGACTCCTTCATGAAGCGCCTCGACGCCCGCCTGGACGCCCGGGTGGAGCGCTCGGTGGCCGCGCGGCTGGACGACTACGAGCCGTCCCACCACCGGGACCGGCACCACGGCCGCCCCCACCGCGGCTGGTCCTCCAACCGGTCCGGCAACAAGCTCGCGGTGGTCTCGCTGGCCCTGGGCATCCCGCTGACCGCGATCGCGAGCAACCCGGCCGGCGGCGGCTTCGCCGGACTGCTGGCCTGCTGGGCGGGCATCGTCGGGGTCAACTTCGCCGCCGCGCTGGGCAACCGCCGCGACCGCGACGAGCGGAACGACCGCCGGTCGCGGAACGACTGGGACTGAGCCCCAGCCGTCCCGCACGGCTGCCAACTCAGGCCAGCGGCCCGGTGACCCGCTCCACCGCCCGCACCAGGTCCCCGGAGGCGACCAGCGCGGCGGCGGCCTCCAGGTCCGGCGAGAGGAAGCGGTCCCGGCCCGCCCCGCCGACCCCCGCCTCGCGGGCGGCGGCCATCGCGGCCGCGGTGGCCGGGGCGATCCGGCCGGCCGTGTCGGCCTGCTGACGGATCTCCAGCGCGCGGGCCGAGGCGGTCAGCTCGACGGCGAGGATCCGGCCGAGGTTGTCGACGGCCTGGCGCAGCTTGCGGGCGGCCGACCAGCCCATCGACACGTGGTCCTCCTGCATCGCGGAGGACGGGATCGAGTCGACCGAGGCCGGGACGGCGAGCCGCTTGTTCTCGCTGACCAGCGCCGCCTGGGTGTACTGGGCGATCATCAGGCCGGAGTCCACGCCGGGGTCGTCGGCCAGGAAGGCCGGCAGGCCGTGCGAGCGGGCCTTGTCGAGCAGCCGGTCGGTGCGGCGCTCGGAGATCGAGCCGAGGTCGGCGGCGGCGATGGCGAGGAAGTCCAGCACGTAGGCGACCGGTGCGCCGTGGAAGTTGCCGTTGGACTCCACCCGGCCGTCCGGCAGCACCACCGGGTTGTCCACCGAGGCGGCGAGCTCGCGCGAGGCGACCAGCTGGGCATGCGCCAGGGTGTCCCGGCCGGCCCCGGCGACCTGCGGGGCGCAGCGGATCGAGTAGGCGTCCTGGACGCGCGGCGCGTCGTCCTGGTGGTGGCCGGTGAGGCCGGAGTCCTTGAGCACGGCGAGCATGTTGGCGGCGCTGAGCGCCTGGCCCGGGTGCGGGCGGATCGGGGCGTGCAGCTCGGGGGCGAGCACCTTGTCGGTGCCGAGCAGCGCCTCCAGGCTCATCGCGGCGGTGATGTCGGCGGTGGTGAAGAGCCGCTGGAGGTCGGCGATGGCCATCACCAGCATGCCGAGCATGCCGTCGGTGCCGTTGATGAGGGCCAGGCCCTCCTTCTCCAGCAGCTCGACCGGCTCGATCCCGGCGGCGGCGAGCAGTTCGGCGACCGGCTTCTCCTCGCCGTCCGGGCCGGTAGCCACGCCCTCGCCCATCAACACCAGAGCGCAGTGCGACAGCGGCGCGAGGTCGCCGGAGCAGCCGAGCGAGCCGAACTCGCGCACGACCGGGGTGATGCCCGCGTTGAGCAGGGCGGCCATGGTCTGGGCGACCAGCGGGCGGACGCCGGTACGGCCGGAGGCCAGGGTCTTCATCCGCAGGAACATCAGCGCGCGGACCACCTCGCGCTCGACGGCCGGGCCCATCCCGGCGGCGTGCGAGCGCACCAGCGAGCGCTGCAGCTGGGCGCGCAGCTCGGGGCTGATGTGCCGGACGGCGAGGGCGCCGAAGCCGGTCGACACGCCGTAGACGGGGCGCGGTTCGGCCGCGAGGGCGTCGATCCGGGCGCGGGCGGCCGCCATCTCGGCGAGCGCGTCGGGGCCGATCTCGACCCGGGCGTTGCCCCGGGCGACGGCCAGTACGTCCTCCGCACTGACGTCGGCCTTGCCGACCTGGACCAGCGGAGCGTCGGGGGCCACAGCACTGTGCATATCCATATACACAATCACACCAGGTGAATGAAGATATGACAACAGCTGCTCGCCATCCGGATTCTCCGCTGTGCGGATTCTCCGCCGCCCGGATCCCGACCGCACGCCCGGGGGCACCCCCGCCCGCCCTACCCCTTCAACTCGGCCTCGATCAGGTCCACCGCCCGCGCCGTACCGCCCTCGGCCCGACCCGCGGCGGCCAGCACCGCCAGCCGCTCCCCCACCGCCGGGTCCCCGACCAGCTCCAGCAACGCGCCCCGCAGCGCCGCCGCGGTGGCCGCCTCCATATCCAGCCGACGGGCGACACCGAGCCCCACCAGCGCGTCCGCGTTGGCGAACTGGTCGACGGCCTGCGGCACCGCGATCATCGGCACGGCATGGAACAGCCCCTCACTGGAGCCGCCCATCCCCGCGTGGGTGACGAAGGCGTCCGCCTGGGCGAGCACCGACAGCTGCGGCACCCACCGGTGCACCTCCACGGTGTCCGGCACGTCCCCCAGCTCCGCCAGGTCGGTGTGCTTGCCGACCTGGAGCACGACGTGCCAGCCCGGCAGGTCGCCGAAGGCCTCGACGCAGGCCCGGTAGAAGGCCGGCCGATCGGTGAAGGCCGAGCCCAGCGAGACCAGCAGCACCTTCTCGGCGTCCGCCGGGCGCTCCCACCGCCCCTGGTGGGAGCGGTCGCCGAAGCAGGGGCCGACGAAGTCGAACCGGCGCCCGTCGACCCGGTCCGCATGGGGCTGGAGCGCGCGCGGGACGAGCGCGACACACCGCTCCGGGCGGTTCTTGAAGGCCTCCACGTCGCGCTCCACCGCGCCGGCCCCGGCCAGCCACGCCCCGAACCGGCGGTAGTGCTCGGAACCGCCGGGGCCGTTGCGGATCGCCTCGAAGACCTCGGCCAGGTCCTCCTCCACGCCGTCCCAGCCGACGAAGCTGGAGGACAGCTGCACCACCGGCACGCCCAGCCGCTCACCGAGCGCCCGCCCGGCGAAGCCCGCGATGTCGTAGAGCACCAGGTCGGGCCGGTCGCCCTCGAACTCCTCCAGCAGTACGGACCACATCGACAGCGCGTCGTCCAGGAACACGTCCTGGATCGCCACCGGGTCCGCCGGCCAGCCGGCCGGGTCGTCGGCGAGCGGCAGCGCACTCGGATAGGGGACGAACGCCGCGCCGGTGGACTCGACGACCTCCCGGAAGGACGGGTCGTTGACGTAGCTGACCCGGTGGCCCCGGGCGACCAGTTCGGCGATCACCGCGAGGCCGGGGTTGACGTGCCCGTGCGCCGGGACGGAGACCATCAGGATGTGTGCGGGGCGGGGGCGGGTCATGAGGACCTCCGGGAACGGCGAATGAGACGAGACGGACCGTCTCGCCATCGGGCAGAACAAGACGATACGTCTCGTCTAGCCATTTCGCATAGACTTTTTCCCATGGCCTCCAGAACCGCCCCCGACCCCGCCCGCCGCAGCGAGCGCTCCCGCGCCGCCGTCCTCGCCGCCACCACCGAACTCATCGCCGAGATCGGCTACGGCAAGCTGACCATCGAGGCGATCGCCGCCCGGGCCGGCGTCGGCAAGCAGACCATCTACCGGTGGTGGCCCTCGAAGGGGGCCGTCGTCTTCGACGCCTTCCTCGCCGCCAACCAGCACGAGGGCGGCCTGGCACTCCCCGACACCGGCGACCTCGCCGCCGACCTGCGCGCCGTCCTGCGCCCCACCTGCGACGAACTCACCGACCCGGGCACCGACCGCACCTACCGCGCCATCATCGCCGAGATCCTCAACGACCCGGCGCTGCACACCGAGTACCGCACCCGGCTGCTGGACCCACTGCTGGAGGTCACCCGCGACCGCCTGCGCACCGCCCGCGAGGCCGGCCAACTCGCCCCCGACGCCGACCTCGACCTCGCCGTCGAACTGCTCTACGGCCCGATCTACTACCGCTGGCAGTACCGGATCGGCCCGCTCACCCACGAGCACGCCGACCGCCTGGTCGACGCCGCCCTACGGGCCCTCAACCCGCCTGCCGCCGACGCCTGAGCGCGTACACCAGCAGCACCACGACCAGCAGCACCCCCAGCGCGGCGAGCGCGAACCAGCCGAACAGCGCGTCGAGCGCCCGGCCGACCACACTGCGCCGGGCCTTGCGCTTGTGCCGCGCAACGGCCGAGTGCTCGGTGATCTGGTGCGCCCTCAACCCGGTCCGCACCGAGTGCACCCGCCCGGGGCCCGTTCCCCCCGCCGACGCCGACGCCGTCGGCCGCACCACCGGCACCGCCGAAGCCGGACCGGCCACCGCCACCCCGCCCCCGAACACCAGCACCCCGGCCACCGCCGCGCCCACCAGCCGTCCGCCCACCGCCGCCCCCACTCCCGTTCAACCCCCGCCACCCTCCCACCACCCCACCCCGCCCCGGCACCCCACCCCCCGGCCTGCAACCCACCCACAACACCCCGGTCACCGAACCGGCACATCCCCACCCACCAACAGCAACCACCCCCCTCCCCCTCACCCGACCAAGGCGAGAGGGACGCGCTGCGGGAGGGGGCGGTGGAGGGGGTGGGTGCGGAGAGCGGCGTAACGGGTGATTTTCAGACCGCCAACGGTCTCAACCCCCCTCGATGAGGGTCGGCGGTCCGAAAATCACCCAGCCGCCGGAGCACCCCCCCCCGGAACCGCCCCCGGACCCACCCACCCTCCCGAGAGCCCACCCCCACACCCCAGCCCCGCGCAGCGGCCCTCACACCACCGGCGGCGACGCACCCCCCGCCAACGCCACCGCCGCCAAAGCCCGCAACGCACAAGCCACCTGCCCCAACGGCAACGTCGCATCGTCCGCGAACAGCTCGACCAACCAGCCCCCCGCCGCGTTCTGCCCGCCCGCCGCGACCATCCCGCGGTACCCGGAGACCACGAGCATCGCCTCCTCCGCCGGATCGTTCCCCGCCGCCCCCGCGCGGAGCGCGAACGCCCCGCCGCGAACGGCCCGCCGGGTCATCGGGTAGTGACGGAGGTCGAACACCGCGTCGGGCGCCTCGATCTGGGCCCGCTGGGTCTCGGCCCGGGTGCTGCTGGGCCCGCTGGTCATCCGGTAGACGGCGTGCTGGGCGGTGCGCATCAGCTGGGAGCCGGGCGGCACGTACGAGACCCACCAGCCGACCGCGTCGAGCAGCCGGGCAGAGGTCTCGGCGACGACGGCCAGCTTGGCGAGGGTGTCGGCCGGGTGGACGGCCCGGGCGGCCGCGGCCTGGTCGAGGGCGGAGAGGACCGCGGTGAGCAGCTGTCCGGGGTCGGCGCTGTGGGCGGCGCCGCGGAACCGCCGCCGGTCGGCGGTGCCGGCCCGGCCGCCGGGCCCGCGGCGTCCGTCGGCGCGGTGGTGGGGGTCGGCGGCGTCGGCGAGCAGCACGGTGGGGTCGGGCGAGAAGCCGGGGCCGTGGCTGCGGCCGGCGACGACAGGGTGGGCGGCGCGGGCGGCCTTGGCCCGGTACTGGGCGGCGTCGGCGAGCCGGAAGAGCCGGTCGGGGGTGGTGACCGGTCCGATGGAGTCCCCGGTGGAGGCGACGCCGCAGGCGACCCCCTCGCCCTCGGCGAGGGCGAGGGCCCGGGCACAGAGCTCCTCGGCGACGGCGACCACCTCGTCGGCCTTCTGTCCTTCGGCGAGCAGGCAGAACTCGTCCCCGCCGAGCCGGGCGGCCAGGCTGCCGGGCAGTTTGGCGGCGGCCAGCGAGAGCTGGTGGGCGAAGCGTTCGAGCAGCCGGTCGCCCATCTCGTGGCCGAGCTGGTCGTTGACCCGTTTGAGTCCGTTGACGTCGCAGACCACCAGCGAGACCACGGTGTTGTCCCGGTTGTGGGCCTCCAGCGCGCTCTCCAGCCGGGCGTCGACGGCCCGCCGGTTGGCGAGGCCGGTGAGCGGGTCGGAGAAGGCGAGTCTGCGCAGGTCGGCGAGGCGTTCGGTCTGGGCGAGGCCGGCCGAGATCTGGGCGGCGAGCAGGGTCGCGTAGTCGGCGTCGGCCTCGGTGAAGACCGGCAGGCCGACGGACCGGGCGAGGTAGAGCTCGCCCCAGGCCTGTCCGTGCAGCACGATCGGCGCGACCACGCAGCAGGCCCGGCCGCGCCGGCGCAGCGCGGCGGCGCGCTCCTGGCAGTACGCGCCGGCGGTCGGGTGTGCGTGCCCGGCGTGCGGCTCGTCGTTCTCGGCGGTCTGCAGCCAGGCGCGCGGCAGCCGCCCGGTGGTCCAGCGTTCCTCCAGGTAGGTGACGATCTCCGGGAAGTCCGCGACCGGGTAGGACTCGTCCTGCGGCAGCTCCTCCTCGCCGGGCGCGAGCCGGCCGTGGTTGACCAGCACGCGCAGCCGGCCGGACTCGCGGTCCCAGACCGAGACGGCGGCCATGGTGGCGCCGAGCGCCTCGGTGGCCCGGGCGGCGGCGGCCCGGACGGCCTCCAGCGGGGTGAGCGCCCCGGCCATGTCCTGGGCGAGTTCGACCACCGACTGGAGCCGCAGGTCGGGCAGCGGGTCGGCGCGGTGCGGGCCCTCGCAGTCGCAGCCGCGGTCCGTCATGATCGCCTCACTGCTCACCGGCTCGCCTCGCTCCCTGTGCTCGGTCCTCCCGGACCCCCACCGGTCGGCCGCACCCGTGGCCGCTTGCACCAAGACTAGGGCGATTTCGTTCGGTTTTGCCCCGTTTGCCCGGATGGAACCGCAGCAGGCGGTACGACCTTCAACCGTTCGGCCACCGAAACACCACCGACCGGCCCCATCGAACGCCCCGACCGGCCCACTCCCACCGGTGCGACCGCTCCGACCGGTGCGACCGCTCCGGCTACTCCGCCTTCATCCGCCGCGACAGCAGCCACGGCTCCACCAGCCCCAGCCCCCGCACCGGCCGCCGCCACATCGGCTGGAGGTGGAACCGCGCCCCCGCGTCCGGCCCCGGCACCGGCAGCCCGGAGGCGGGCATCCCGGCCGCCACCGACAGCGCCTCGGCCAGGCCCGGCCCCTCCGAGTCGGCGGGGGCGACGCTGCCGTTCTGCTCCAGGGCGGCGGCGAACTCGCCGTCGATGAGCACCGCGTCCTTGGGGGCGATGGAGGTGAGCCGGCTGGCCAGGTTCACGGTGGTGCCGAAGACGTCGCCCATCCGCTGGGTGACCGTCCCGAAGGCCATGCCGACCCGCAACGCCGGGATGGTCTCGTCCTCGGCGAGGGCGTCGATCAGGCTGAGCGCGATCTCGGCGGCGGTGGCCGGGTCCTCGGAGACGTAGAGGATCTCGTCGCCCAGGGTCTTGATCACCCGGCCGCCCTGCCCGGCGATCAGGTCGGAGCAGGTGTTCTCGAAGGTCTCGACGAGTTCGCCGAGTTCCTCCTCCTCCAGCCGCCGGGACAGCCGGGTGAAGCCGACCAGGTCCGCGAAGCCCACCGCGAGCCGGCCGCTGGTGATCTCGTTGTCCTCGGCGGCCTGCACCACCCGGCCGGTGACGGCGGCCAGTTGGCGCCGCCAGACGTACACCAGGAACTGCTCCAGTTCCGGCAGCAGCAGTTCGACCAGCGGGTACGCGACGTCGGCGCGGGTCAGTCCGGGCTCGACGGCCTGGGTGAGGTTCTCCAGGAAGGTGTCCATCTGCCAGCCGGCCAGCCGGGCCGTGGTCTGGCCGGTGGAGCGGGCCACCTGGATCGCCATCGACTCGCTGAGCAGCCCGGACTCGACCAGTCCGGCGAGGCGCCGCAGCGCGATCACGTCGCCGTCGGTGAGGGCCCGGGACTGGCCGATGTCGGGGAAGCCCATGGCCCGCCAGAAGCGGGTGGCCAGCTCCATCGGGACGTCGGCGGCACGCGCGGCCTGGTACGGGGTGTAGCGGCGTGGTGCGTCCAGGATCAGGCGTTCCAGTTCGAGCGCGACCGTGGGGTCGTGGCTGCCCGCCGTCCCGCCGTTGCCGTCCTCTGCCACCGGTCCGTCCCCGTGCGGTCGCCGCACTCGCCTCGTGTCCTACCCGTCCGGGCACGCCGTCCGCCACCCGGGCGGACAGTGGCGCGCCTCACACCGCTGCCAGGTGGAATGTTCGCACGGAATCGCGTGATCCGGGGCATCCGCCCGAGTCAAGGAGAGGTGAAGACTGCCGCTCAGCGCGGCTCGGGGCGCGGTTCGGGGCGGACGTGGACCACGTCCCCCGCGCCGACCGCCCGGCGTGCGCCGTCCGCGGTGCGGACCACCAGGCGGCCGTCCCCGTCGATCGCGACCGCCTCGCCGACCAGCTCGTGGTCGCCCGGCAGGTGCACCTTGACCTGCCGGCCGAGGGTGCTGCAGCGGTCCGCGTACGCCCGCAGCAGGTCGCTGGCGTGCGGGTCCCCGGCGGCGGCCGTCCACTCCCGGTAGAGCCCGGCGAACTCGCGCAGCAGGGCGCGCAGCAGGACCGAGCGGTCGGTGGTGGCGGCTCCGGCCAGCGCGAGCGAGGCGGCGGTGGGGACGGGCAGCTCCGCGGTGCGCAGCGAGACGTTGAGGCCCATCCCGACCACCACCGCGCCGCCGCTCAGCTCGGTGAGGATGCCGCCGAGCTTGCGCTCCGCGCCGTCGATCCCGGTCTGGAGGTCGTTGGGCCACTTCAGCCCGACCTCGACCCCGGCCACCCGGTCCAGGGCGCTGGCGGCGGCCACCCCGACCAGGATCGGCAGCCAGCCGTACCGCGCGACCGGCACCTCCTCCGGGCGCAGCAGGAAGGACAGGAAGAGCCCGGAGCGGGCCGGGGCGGTCCACTGCCGGTCCAGCCGCCCGCGCGCGGCGCTCTGCGCCTCGGCGACCAGTACCGCGCCCTGCGGGGCGCCCGCGCGGGCCCGCTCGGCGAGGTCGCTGTTGGTCGAGCCGGTCTCGGTGACGACGTCCAGCGAGGTCCAGAGCCCACCCGGGACGACCAGGTCGCGGCGCAGCACCTCCTGGTCCAGCGGCGGCCGGTCCAGGTCGGTCCAGGGGGACGGTCCGGTGCGGCCGAAGCCGCGCAGTCCGCTGCGGCGGGGGGTCTCGGGTGCGGTCATGGTGGCCACCCTAGGACGTGCACCGGCCCGCGGCAGGACGGGCCGCAGAGGCGCAGTCCGCCCCATCGTCCCGCAGAACGCTCGTTGACACACTGTGTCGATGGCCATAACGCCAGGACGTGCCGCATCGCCCTGCGCGCTGGTTACGCTACGCAGCGGTAGTTCGCAGCGCCGCCCTGCCCTCGTGCGCGAGCCCCCGATCCCGGCCCGCGCGATCGACCAGGTCGCGGCCCATGATCAGGGAGAGCCACCGGATGACCGAGGCGCCGTACGACCCCCACACCACCGCCGGGAAACTGGCCGACCTGCGGCGCAGGCTGGACGAGGCGGTGCACTCCGGCTCGTCCAAGGCCGTGGAGAAGCAGCACGCCAAGGGCAAGCAGACGGCCCGGGAGCGGGTCCTGGAGCTGCTCGACGAGGACTCCTTCGTCGAGTTCGACGAGTTCGCCCGGCACCGCTCGACCAACTTCGGCCAGGAGAAGAACCGCCCGTACGGCGACGGCGTGGTGACCGGCTACGGCACCGTCGACGGCCGCCAGGTCGCCGTCTTCGCCCAGGACTTCACCGTCTTCGGCGGTTCGCTCGGCGAGGTCTTCGGCGAGAAGATCGTCAAGGTGATGGACTTCGCGCTGAAGACCGGCTGCCCGGTCATCGGCATCAACGACTCCGGCGGCGCCCGGATCCAGGAGGGCGTGGTCTCGCTCGGCCTGTACGGCGAGATCTTCCGCCGCAACGTGCACGCCTCCGGCGTCATCCCGCAGATCTCGCTGATCATGGGCCCCTGCGCCGGCGGCGCGGTCTACTCCCCCGCGATCACCGACTTCGTGGTGATGGCCGACCAGACCTCGCACATGTTCATCACCGGCCCGGACGTCATCAAGACGGTGACCGGCGAGGACGTCGGCATGGAGGAGCTGGGCGGCGCCCGCACCCACAACACCAAGTCCGGCAACGCCCACTACCTGGCCTCGGACGAGAAGGAGGCGATCGAGTACGTCAAGAACCTGCTGTCGTACCTGCCCTCCAACAACCTGAGCGACCCGCCGTCCTACCCGGAGCAGGCCGACCTCACGGTCACCGACGAGGACCTCGAACTCGACGCCATCGTGCCGGACTCGGCGAACCAGCCGTACGACATGCGCAAGGTGATCGAGCACGTCGTCGACGACGGCGAGTTCCTGGAGACCCAGCCGCTGTACGCGGGCAACATCATCACCGGCTTCGGCCGGGTCGAGGGCCACCCGGTCGGCATCGTCGGCAACCAGCCGATGGACCTGGCCGGCTGCCTGGACATCAACGCCAGCGAGAAGGCCGCGCGGTTCATCCGCACCTGCGACTCCTTCAACATCCCGGTGCTGACCTTCGTGGACGTGCCCGGCTTCCTGCCCGGCACCGAGCAGGAGTGGGACGGCATCATCCGCCGCGGCGCCAAGCTGATCTACGCCTACGCCGAGGCGACCGTCCCGCTGATCACCGTGATCACCCGCAAGGCCTTCGGCGGCGCGTACGACGTCATGGGCTCCAAGCACCTGGGCGCCGACCTCAACCTGGCCTGGCCGACCGCGCAGATCGCGGTGATGGGCGCCCAGGGCGCGGTCAACATCCTGCACCGCCGGGAGATCGCCGAGGCCGCGGCCACCGGCACCGTCGAGGAGAAGCGGGCCGAGCTGATCGCCTCGTACGAGGACACCCTGCTGAACCCGTACCTGGCCGCCGAGCGCGGCTACGTCGACGCGGTGATCGCCCCGAGCGAGACCCGCCGGCACATCGTCCGGGGCCTGCGGGCGCTGCGCGGCAAGCGCGAGGTGCTGCCGCCCAAGAAGCACGGCAACATCCCCCTGTAGGCACCACCCCTCTCGGGAGAGAACCAGCCATGTCCCCGATCCACGTGCTGCACGGGCAGCCGACCCCCGAGGAGCTCGCCACCGTCCTGGCGGTGGTCCAGGCCCGGGCCGCCGCCGCGCAGGCCGCCGCGGAGGCGGCGCGCCTGGCCGGTGTCGGCCCGGCCTCCCCCTGGAACGACCGCTCCCGGCTGCTCCGCCCCGCCGTCCACCCGGGCGTCAACGCCTGGCGGACCTCGGGCTGGGCGCACTGAGTTGACCACGCGGAGCAGGAAGTCGGCCGGCCCGACTTCCTGCTCCCCGACTCGCCCGGTCGCTCGCCCGCTTTGCCCGAAACCTGAGTACGGATACTCAGGCGGCCGGGCCCACCCGCACCGCACTCTGGACGGGTGCTCTGGTCAGACCCCGAGGACGGGCCCTCGCCCGAGGCCCGTCGCATGCAGGAGCGGATGCAGCGGGCCGGCAAGGTGCTCGCCGCGATCGTGCTGGTGGGCGCCGTCCTGATCATGGTCAGCCGGTACTTCACCTGAGTCGTTCACCAGAACGGCTCAACCACCCACCCCCTACCCTGGTGGGCATGACCGACCAGCGCTCCCTCGTCCTCGCTTCCGCCTCCCCCGCCCGCCTCGGGCTGCTGCGCCAGGCGGGGCTCGACCCCCGCGTGGTGGTCAGCGGCGTCGACGAGGACGCGATCACCGCCGCCACCCCCGGCGAGCTCGCCCTCGTCCTGGCCGAGGCCAAGGCGAAGGCCGTCGCCGCCGAACTGACCGGCGGAGAGCTGGTGATCGGCTGCGACTCCGTCCTGGAACTGGACGGCCTGGCCCTCGGCAAGCCGGCCGACGCCACCGAGGCGCTGGCCCGCTGGCAGTCCATGCGCGGCCGCGCCGGGGTGCTGCGCACCGGCCACTGCGTGATCGACACCGCGACCGGCCGGCAGTCCTCGGCGACCGCCTCCACCACCGTCCGCTTCGGCACCCCGGACGACGCGGAGGTGGCCGCCTACGTCGCCTCCGGCGAACCGCTGCACGTGGCCGGGGCGTTCACCCTGGACGGCCGCTCGGCGCCGTTCGTCGACGGCATCGACGGCGACCCGGGCAACGTCATCGGCCTGTCCCTGCCGCTGCTGCGCCGGCTGCTCGCCGACCTGGACGTCCGCATCACCGATCTGTGGGCCAACTGACCTGCCAGTCGGCCTGCTTGTGCCTCTAAGCTGACCGGCGTCCGAACGGGGAGGGGAACGCGGGCGATGACCGACAACGTGCTCAACGTGGTGCTCGGCCTGGTGGCCAGCGCCATCAGCGCCGGGCTCGGCTGGCTGGCCCAGGCCCTGCGGCGGCGCCGACGGCTGGAGCGGATCCGCGCGTTCTTCGGCATGCCGCCCGGGGGCGAGTGCCTGCTGGTGGTGAACCGGCACACCGCCTCGGCCAGCGGCAAGAGCGTCTCGCGCAACGACGTGTTCGCACTCATGGAGTTGGCCTCGCTGATCAAGGAGTGCGGGGCCCAGGCCGACCTGGTCGGCCACGAGGACGTCCGCCAGGGCCTGGGCAACAAGGCCGAGTTCTGCCTCGGCGGCCCGTCCAGCAACGACCGGACGGCGGCGCACCTGACCTCCTGGCTGCCCGGGGTGACGTTCACGGATGTGGGCGGTAGCGCCCCGGAACTGACGCTCGCGGTGGGCGCCGAGGAGTACCGGTACGAGCCGGGGTCCGCGCCCTCCGGTGGCCAGGCCTTCACCCTGCTCGCCCGGCTGCACCCTTCGCCCGAAAGCCGGCCCGCCTTCCTGGTGGCCGGGCAGACCGCGGTCTCCAACCACGCCGCCGTGCGCTACCTGGTCGCCAACCACCGTAAGCTCGCCCGACGGTACGGCGAGACCGGCACCTTCGCCCTCGTCCTGCGGGTCGTCAACCCCAAAGCCTACGGACCGGACGTGGTGGAGCTGACTGCCGACGTGACGGCGGAGGCGCTCCGGCGCCCCGGCACCGCCGCGGCATGAGCGGGCCGCGGAAGGTGTGTCCCATCCCACCGACCCGCCACGCCGCCCCGCGGTCACCCACCGTCGACCACCCCCGCGCGAGCACACCTGCCACCACCTGCGCAGTCGTTCTCAACCCCGTCCCGGCGGCGGGGAATCCCATCACCGAGCGTGTGGGATAGTTCACAACCCGGGGCTACTCGCCGGTACCGCCCAGGAATCCATAAACTCATCGAGGTTCAAGAAGGGAGCCACAGTGCGCAAGGTGCTCATCGCCAACCGCGGGGAAATCGCCGTCCGCGTCGCCAGGGCCTGCTCGGACGCCGGTATCGCCAGCGTCGCCGTCTACGCCGAGCCGGACCGGGATGCGCTGCACGTCCGCGCGGCCGACGAGGCTTACGCGCTGGGCGGTGACACCCCCGGCACCAGTTACCTGGACATCGCCAAGGTCCTCAAGGCCGCCGAGGACTCCGGCGCCGACGCCGTCCACCCCGGCTACGGGTTCCTGTCGGAGAACGCCGAGTTCGCCCAGGCCGTCCTCGACGCGGGCCTGACCTGGATCGGCCCGCCGCCGCAGGCCATCCGCGACCTCGGTGACAAGGTCACCGCCCGTCACGTCGCCCAGCGCGCCGGCGCCCCCCTGGTGGCCGGCACCCCGGACCCGGTCTCGGGTGCCGACGAGGTCGTCGCGTTCGCCCGGGAGCACGGCCTGCCGGTCGCCATCAAGGCGGCCTTCGGCGGCGGCGGACGCGGCCTCAAGGTCGCCCGCAACCTGGAGGAGATCCCGGAGCTGTACGAGTCCGCGGTGCGCGAGGCGGTCGCCGCCTTCGGTCGCGGCGAGTGCTTCGTGGAGCGCTACCTGGACAACCCGCGGCACGTGGAGACCCAGTGCCTCGCGGACAAGCACGGCAACGTGGTGGTCGTCTCCACCCGTGACTGCTCGCTGCAGCGCCGGCACCAGAAGCTGGTCGAGGAGGCGCCCGCGCCGTTCCTGACCGAGGCCCAGAACGCCGAGCTGTACCGCGCCTCCAAGGCCATCCTCAAGGAGGCCGGCTACGAGGGCGCCGGGACCTGCGAGTTCCTGGTCGCGCTGGACGGCACGATCTCCTTCCTGGAGGTCAACACCCGTCTGCAGGTGGAGCACCCGGTCACCGAGGAGGTCACCGGGATCGACCTGGTCCGCGAGATGTTCCGGATCGCCGACGGCGAGGAGCTCGGCTACGGCGACCCGGAGGTGCGCGGTCACTCCTTCGAGTTCCGCATCAACGGCGAGGACCCGGGCCGCAACTTCCTGCCCGCGCCCGGCACCGTGACGCTGTTCGCCCCGCCGTCCGGCCCGGGCGTGCGCCTGGACTCCGGCGTGGAGTCCGGCTCGGTCATCGGCCCGGCCTGGGACTCGCTGCTGGCCAAGCTGGTCGTCTCCGGCCGGGACCGCAAGCAGGCCCTGGAGCGGGCCAGGCGCGCGCTGAACGAGTTCAAGGTCGAGGGCATGGCCACCGCCATCCCGTTCCACCAGGCGGTCGTCACCGACCCGGCGTTCGCGCCCGAGGTGCACGGCGGCGAGGGCCCGTTCACGATCTACACCCGCTGGATCGAGACCGAGTTCGAGAACACCATCCCGGCCTTCACCGGCGGCGCCGGCGAGGGCGAGGAGGCGGAGACCCGGGAGACCGTGGTCGTCGAGGTCGGCGGCAAGCGGATCGAGGTCTCGCTGCCGTCCTCGCTGGGCGTCGCGGCGGCCCCGGCCGCCGGTGCGACCGGTGCCGCCAAGGCCAAGCGCCGGGTGGGCGCCAAGAAGGCCGGCTCGTCCGTCAGCGGTGACACCCTGGCCTCGCCGATGCAGGGCACCATCGTCAAGGTCGCCGTCGAGGAGGGCCAGGTCGTCGCCGAGGGCGAGCTGATCGTGGTCCTGGAGGCGATGAAGATGGAGCAGCCGCTGAACGCCCACAAGGCGGGCACCGTGGTCGGCCTCAAGGCCGAGGTCGGCGCGAGCGTCAGCAGCGGCGCCGCGCTCTGCGAGATCAAGGACTGACGACGGGTTCGTCAGTCTTCGACCGGTCCGTACTCCCTTCGGGGGTGCGGACCGGTCGCGTTTACTCGCCCACTCGCCTCCGGGGCGCTCCGACCCGGTGCCGACGGTCGTCGCTCCGGCGCTCGTGCCTCGCTTGTCGCTCCTCGCTTTCGGCACCGGCGCGCCCCTTCGGCTCGGGGCGGTAGGCCCGCGCGACGGCACGGCCGGGCTCAGCGCCCGCGCGGCAGGCCCATCTCGGCCAGCCGGACCGGCAGCCCGCCGGGGCCGACCGGGCCGCCGCCGTGCGCCCCGGGGCGGCGCTGGCCGGGCAGCGGGGCGCCGCCGGGCGGCGGGACCGGACGACGGCCCAGCGGGCCCGGCTGGGTCTGGTGGACCGGGCCGCTGCCGGTGCCGTGCACGGGGGCGTCGCCGCTCGGCGCGGCCCCGAGCGGCGCCAGGTCGATCTGCACCCCGCAGTCGGCGAGCGCGTCCAGTTCGCGGGCGCAGGCGTCGTCGGCGGTGGCCTGCTCGTCGGTGACCAGCCGGGTGATGGTCTCGGTGGAGACGGTCTGGAACATGCCGGCCGCGCCGAGCTTGGTGTGGTCGGCGAGGACGATGACCTCGGCGGCCGCCAGCACCATGGCCCGGTCCACGCTCGCGGACAGCATGTTCGCGGTCGACAGCCCCCGCTCGGCGGTCAGCCCGCTGCCGGAGATGAAGGCCTTGGTGACCCGCAGCCCCTGCAGGGACTGCTCGGCGCCGCTGCCCACCAGGGCGTAGTTGGAGCCGCGCAAGGTCCCGCCGGTCATCACCACCTCGACCCGGTTGGCGTGCGCCAGCGCCTGGGCGACCAGCAGCGAGTTGGTGACCACCGTCAGCCCGGGCACCCGGGCCAGCCGGCGGGCCAGCTCCTGGGTGGTGGTGCCGGCGCCGACCACCACCGCGTCGCCCTCCTCCACCAGCCCGGCGGCGAGGTCCGCGATGGCGCTCTTCTCCGCCGCGGACAGGTGGGTCTTCTGCGGGTATCCGGGTTCGCGGCTGAAGCCGCCGGGGAGCACCGCGCCGCCGTGCCGGCGGTCGAGGAGCCCTTCTGCCTCCAGCGCCCGCACGTCACGGCGCACGGTCACTTCGGAGGTCTGGACGACGCGGGCCAACTCCCGGAGCGAGACCGCTCCGTTGGCGCGCACCATTTCGAGGATCAACTGGCGACGTTCTGCTGCAAACACAGAACCGACGGTAACCTGCGTGACCGTCTGCTTTCAGGCGTTTGCAGCTGGTAGCGGGAATTGCTCACGCAAGAGCGGCGCGTGACCGTACAATACGCGCCGTCAACAACCCGGAACTGCGCCCGCCGTCCGGGTGACGATCATGCCTGCGCGAAGGGCGGCCGCCGACCGGCAGCCGCCCCAACTGTGCGCCTTGAGCTCAGGATTCGCCGCCGGCCCGCTTCCGGACGTGCAGCTGCCGGGCGGCCTCGGCGGTCGAGCCGGAGACCGACGGGTAGACGGTGAAGGCGCTGGCCACCTGTTCGACCGTCAGATTGGCGTCCACCGCGAGCGCGATCGGGTGGATCAGCTCGCTGGCCCGCGGGGCGACCACGACGCCGCCGACCACGATGCCGGTGCCCGGGCGGCAGAACAGCTTCACGAAGCCGTCCCGGATGCCCTGCATCTTCGCCCGCGGGTTGCCGCGCAGCGGCAGCTTGACCACGACGGCGTCCATCTTCCCGCACTCCACGTCGGCGGCGGTGTAGCCGACGGTGGCGATCTCCGGGTCGGTGAAGACGTTGGAGGCCACGGTCTTGAGGTTCAGCGGCTGCACCGCATCGCCCAGCGCGTGGTACATCGCGATCCGGCCCTGCATGGCCGCCACCGAGGCGAGCATGAAGACGCCGGTGCAGTCGCCGGCCGCGTACACGCCCGGGGCGCTGGTGCGGGAGACCCGGTCGACCTGGATCTGGCCCCAGTCGTTGAGCTTGACCCCGGCCTCCTCCAGGCCCATCTCGGCCGTGTTGGGGATCGAGCCGACCGCCATCAGGCAGTGGGTGCCCTCGATCACCTTGCCGTCGGAGAGGGTCACCTCGACCCGGTCGCCGATCCGCTTGGCGCTCTCGGCGCGCGAACGGCTCATCACGTTCATGCCGCGGCGGCGGAAGACCTCCTCCAGCACCTCGGCGGCGTCCGGGTCCTCGCCCGGCAGCACCCGGTCGCGGCTGGACACCAGGGTGACCTTGGAGCCGAGCGCCTGGTACGCGCCGGCGAACTCGGCACCGGTCACACCGGAACCGACCACGATCAGCTCGCGGGGCAGCTCCTCCAGGTCGTACACCTGGGTCCAGGTGAGGATCCGCTCGCCGTCCGGCTTGGCGTCCGGCACCTCGCGCGGGTGGGCGCCGGTGGCGATCAGCACCGCGTCGGCGCGCAGCGACTGCACGCTGCCGTCGGGGCCGTCCACCAGCACCTCGCGGGAGCCGTCCACGGCCTGCCCGCCGGCGCCGAGCCGGCCGCGCCCGCGCAGCACGGTGACCCCGGCGCGGGTGACGGACTGGGTGATGTCGTGGGACTGCGCGATCGCCAGGCGCTTCACACGGCGGTTGACCTTGCCCAGGTCGACGCCGATGACCTTGGACTCCCGCCCCTCGGCGGCGCCCTGGTCGACGGTGATGCCCAGCTCCTCGTACGAGCTGTCGAAGGTGGTCATCACCTCCGCGGTCGCGATCAGGGTCTTCGACGGCACGCAGTCCGTGAGCACCGCCGATCCGCCCAGACCGTCGCGGTCGACGACGGTCACCTCCGCGCCGAGCTGAGAGGCCACCAGGGCCGCCTCGTAGCCGCCGGGTCCGCCACCGATGATCACGATCCGAGTCACGTACCCCATTGTCCCGCACGCCGGGAGCGGCGCCACAAGGGGGTCCGCGCTCGATCTCTTCATCCACTCGCCCCGCCCCGTGGGCCGACCGGGCTACGCTGCACCCATGCCCCTTTACGCCGCGTATGCCACCAACCTCGATGCCCGGCAGATGACCCGCCGAGCCCCGCACTCCCCGCTGCGCGGCACGGGGTGGCTGGACGGCTGGCGGCTCACCTTCGGCGGCGAGCAGCTCGGCTGGGAGGGCTCGCTGGCCACCGTCGTGGAGGACGAGAAGGACCAGGTCTTCGTCTCCCTCTACGACATCGCGCCGATGGACGAGGAGGGCCTGGACCGCTGGGAGGGCGTCCAGCTCGGCATCTACCGCAAGATCAAGCTGCGGGCGCAGACCCTGGACGGCGACATCCCGGTCTGGACGTACGTGCTCAACGACTACGAGGGCGGCCTGCCCGCGGCCCGCTACCTCGGTCTGATCGCCGACGCCGCGGAGAGCGCCGGGGCCCCGCACGACTACGTGATGGAGCTGCGCCGGCGGCCGTGCTGACCGCCGGTCCTCTTTCCGTACGAATCGACGAACCCGGTCACCCGAAAGCGCCACCGAGCTGTGTTTTCGGGCCAACCGGGTAACGATCCGGCATGCCGCGGGCGAATTTCTACGCGCGTAGCCGAAAGCCGTCTATCCTCGGACCCGTGAACGCTTCTCCTCAGTCGGTCGTCTCCGCCGACCCCTACGCCGCCGCCCAGGCCGCCGCCGAGCGCCTGCGCGAGCTGACCGGTGCCGAGCGGCACGACGTCGCCCTGGTGATGGGCTCCGGCTGGGTGCCGGCCGCCGACGCCCTGGGCGAGACCGTGGCCGAGTTCCCGGTCACCGACCTCCCGGGCTTCCCCGCCCCCGCCGTGGCCGGCCACGCCGGCAAGATCCGCTCGGTGAAGATCGGCGACAAGCGCGCCCTGATCTTCCTGGGCCGCAACCACTACTACGAGGGCCACGGCGTCGCCACCGTCGTCCACGGCGTGCGCACCGCCGCCGCGGCCGGCTGCGGGATCATCGTGCTGACCAACGGCTGTGGCGGTCTGCGCCAGGGCTGGACCCCGGGTCAGCCGGTCCTGATCAGCGACCACATCAACCTGACCGCGGACTCCCCGATCGTCGGCGCCAACTTCGTCGACCTCACCGACCTGTACTCCAAGCGCCTGCGCGCCCTGTGCCACGAGGTCGACCCGAGCCTGGACGAGGCCGTCTACGTCCAGTTCCGCGGCCCGCACTACGAGACCCCGGCCGAGGTCAACATGGCCCGGGTGATCGGCGGCGAGCTGGTCGGCATGTCCACCACGCTGGAGGCCATCGCCGCCCGCGAGGCCGGCTCCGAGGTGCTCGGCATCTCCCTGGTCACCAACCTGGCCGCCGGCATCACCGGCGAGCCGCTCAACCACGAAGAGGTCCTGGAGGCCGGCAAGGCCTCGGCCGAGCGCATGGGCGAGCTGCTGGCGAAGGTCCTGGAGCGGATCTGACGCCTGCCGGGCGCAGAATCATGAACGACGGGGCCCACGGGCGGCGTGATCCGCTGATCACGCCATCCCGGGGGCCCCGTCCGCATGTGCACACCTCTTCTACTCCCCTTTGCGTGGAACCCTCCGGCCGTCACCCGACGCACTTCCCGATGGAGCAGGCAAGAACATGACGCAGGCACCTACCACCGACCTCCTCGCCCGGGCCCGCACCTGGCTGGCCGAGGACCCCGACCCGCAGACCCGCGAGGAGCTCGCCGCCCTGCTCGCCCGGGCCGAGGGCGCGGAGGCCCAGGAGGACAACACGCTCGCCTGGGCCGAGCTCGCCGAGCGCTTCTCCGACCGCCTCCAGTTCGGCACCGCCGGGCTGCGCGGCGAGCTCGGCGCCGGCCCGATGCGGATGAACCGCGCCGTGGTGATCCGGGCCGCCGCCGGCCTGGTCGCGTACGTGAAGCAGCAGGGCCTCGGCGACCTCGTGGTGATCGGCTACGACGCCCGGCACAAGTCGTACGACTTCGCCCGGGACACCGCCGCCGTGGTGGTCGGGGCCGGTCTGCGCGCCGCGCTGCTGCCGCGCCCGCTGCCGACCCCGGTGCTCGCCTTCGCCGTCCGCCACCTGGGCGCGGCCGCCGGCGTGACCGTCACCGCCAGCCACAACCCGCCGCAGGACAACGGCTACAAGGTCTACCTGGGCGACGGCTCGCAGATCGTCCCGCCGGCCGACGCCGGGATCGCCGCCGAGATCGACGCGATCGGGTCGCTGGACGACGTCCCGCGCGCCGGGGAGGGCTGGGAGGTGCTCGGCGAGGACGTCGTCGACGCCTACCTGACCCGGGCCGTCTCGATCGTCGACGAGCACAGCCCGCGCGAGCTGGACGTGGTCTACACCCCGATGCACGGCGTCGGCCGCGACACCCTGGTCGCCGCCTTCCGCCGGGCCGGCTTCCCCGCGCCGACCGTGGTCGCCGAGCAGGCCGAGCCCGACCCGGACTTCCCGACCGTGGCCTTCCCCAACCCGGAGGAGCCGGGGGCGATGGACCTCGCCTTCCGCACCGCCGCCGCGGTCGGCCCGGACATCGTGATCGCCAACGACCCGGACGCCGACCGCTGCGCGGTGGCCGTCCCGGTCAACGGCAACGCCGTGGGCAGCGGCAACGGCACCTCCGGCTGGCGGATGCTGCGCGGCGACGAGGTCGGCGCGCTGCTGGGCTCCGCGCTGGTCGCGAAGAAGGCCGAGGGCACCTTCGCCACCACCATCGTCTCCGCCACCCTGCTCGGCCGGATCGCCGAGGCCGCCGGCCTGGGCTACGCCGAGACGCTGACCGGCTTCAAGTGGATCTCCCGCGCCGAGGGCCTGCGCTACGGCTACGAGGAGGCGCTCGGCTACTGCGTCGACCCGCAGGGCGTCCGGGACAAGGACGGCATCACCGCCGCCCTGCTGGTCGCCGAGCTGGCCGCGACGCTCAAGCGGTCCGGCCGCACGCTGACCGACCTGCTGGACGACCTGGCGCTGGAGCACGGCCTGCACGCCACCGACCAGCTGTCCGTCCGGGTGCAGGACCTCTCGCTGATCGCCGACGCCATGCGCCGGCTGCGCGAGCAGCCGCCGACCGTCCTGGCCGGACTGACCGTCACCCGCGCCGACGACCTCTCGGCCGGCTCCGCCGAGCTGCCGCCCACCGACGGCCTGCGCTACTACCTGGCCGGCGAGACCGTGCGCTCGGCCCGGATCGTGGTCCGTCCCTCCGGCACCGAGCCCAAGCTCAAGTGCTACCTGGAGGTCGTCCTCCCGGTCGGCAGCGCGGCCGAGCTGGCCGCCGCCCGGGAGCGGGCCGCCGGGCTGCTCGCCGACATCAAGCGGGACCTCGGCGCCGCCGCCGGCATCTCCGCCTGACCCCGTCGCGGGGGGGGGGGGCCCCCCCCCCCCCCGGGGGGGGGGGGGCCCCCCCCGCCCGGGGGGGGGGGGGGCCCCCCCCCCCGCGTCCGGGGGAGGTCAGCGGTCGCCGGCCGCTCCCGCGCCGAACCGGTCGCCCGCGAAGGGCGCCAGGTCGACCGGCGCGGGCTCGCCCAGCGCCAGGGCGGCCGCGCACTCGCCCACCGCGGGGGCGAACTTGAACCCGTGCCCCGAGCAGGCCGAGGTGTGGACGATCCGCGGGTCCGCCGGCGAGCGGTCGATGATGAAGCTGCCGTCCGGGGTCAGGGTGTAGTAGCAGTAGCGCGCCCGGGGTGCCTCCGGCTGGACGCCGGTGAAGATCCGGGCCACCATCCGGGCCATCTCCTCCCGCTCCTGCGCCGAGACCTCGCGGCGCGCCAGGTCGGTCGGGTCCCCGGGCGTCTGCTGGCGGTTGTGGAAGCCGATCTTGACCTCGCGGCCGCCCTCGCCCCACTCGGGCACGCCGTAGACGACCTGTCCGTCGGCGCTCTCGTACAGGAAGGCCGGGAAGCCCTCGGTGCCCAGCTTCGGGTCCGCCCGGAACCAGTAGACCGGGACCCGCATCGGGCTCAGGTGCCGCGCCGTGGACGGTGCGAGCGGTCCCTTCATCCAGGGGCCGGTCGCGACGACGACGGCGTCGCAGGAGAGCGTCCCGCCGGAGCGCAGCCGTACGGTCACGCCGCTGGCGGCCGACCGCAGGTCCACCACCTCCTCGCCGAAGCGGATCGCGGCGCCCCGGCGGACCGCCTCGTCGATCATCGCCAGCCGGGCGCGGTTGGCCAGGACGGTGTAGGCGCCGGGTTCGTACAGCGCCTTCATGTCGGCGCCGACGCCGAACCACGGGAAGCGCCCGTTGAGCTGCTCGGCGTTCCAGACCTCGTGCGCGATGCCGCCGGTCTCCGCGGTCTGCCGGCTGAGGTCCACCACGCCGCTGGACTCGGCCCCGACGAAGACCCCGCCGGTGCGCATCAGCAGGGTGTCCCCGTACGCGGCCTCCAGGTCCGTCCACCGCTCGTGGGCGCGCTCCAGCAGCGGGAGGTAGTCGGTCCCCTCCCAGTAGGCCCGCCGGAAGATGCGGGTCTCGCCGTGGGAGGAGCCGAAGCGGTGCGTCGGGCCGTGGGCGTCGACGGCGAGCACCCGCGCGCCCCGTTCGGCCAGTGCCTGGGCCGCCGCCGCGCCGAACACCCCCAGGCCGATGACCAGTACGTCGCCCGTTCTCACAGCCGTACCCCCTTCTCGACCGGTGCCGCGACCGGCCCGGACTGCGGACGCGCCCGGCGGACGCGCAGCGCCGATTCGATGACGATGGAGACCAGTGACAGCCAGACCACGGCGAAGCAGATCAGCGTGTTGGCGGACGGCCGCTGGTGGTACCAGACCAGCGCGACGACGAGCTGGGTCGTCGGCAGCACGTACTGGATGAACCCCGTCGCGGTCAGGCTGACCTTCTTCGCGCCGAAGGCGATCAGCCACAGCGGTGTGACGGAGACCAGGCCGCACACCGCGAGCAGCACGAAGTCCGTGTGCCCGGCGGACGGCCCCGGGTCGAGCGAGTAGCCCGTGGTGAGGACGGCGATCCCGATGCCGAGCGCCAGCAGGGCCGTCTCCAGGGTCAGCCCGGTGACCGGGTCGGCGGTGGTGAGCTTCTTGAGGAAGGTGTACACCCCCCACGTCAGGCCGATCGTGACGTACACCCACCAGTCGAGCTCGGTGCTGCGCACGATGAGCAGCACGACGCCCAGCAGGCACAGGCCGAGCGCGACGCGGCGCAGCCGTCCGAGCGGTTCGCCCATCACCAGCGTCCCGAGGACGACGGTGACCGCCGGGGCGATGAGGTAGCCGAGGCCGGTCTCGATGACCCGCCCGTGGATCGAACCCCAGATGAAGGTGAGCCAGTTGATGCAGACCAGCACCGCCGCGGTCAGGTGCACCAGCACCAGCCTCGGGGTGGCGGCCGTGCGGGCGGCGGCCCGGAACCGCCCCAGCAGCGCGAGCGCACCGCACAGCGTCACCAGCGACACCAGGATGCGGTAGCCGAGCAGCGTCTCCGGCGGCACGTGCGCCAGGGCCCGCCAGAACAGCGAGGACGAGCCGAGGATGACGTTGGCGACCGCGATCGCGGCCAGGCCCGCCGGAGCGCCCCGGCCGCGTACGCTACCCATCCGCCCGCCTCTCCCCCCGGCGGGCCAGGCGGCATTCGACGATCTCGTACGACCAGTAGAGGGTCCCGTCGCCGGCGATGCTGAAGGCCGCGCCGTGGTGCTCCTTCCAGTGGTGGAACTCCCTGGTCAGCACCTGTCTGGAGGCGTGCCACTCCCTGGTGTACAGGAACAGCGGGAAGCTGTGCCGCTCGATCAGCCGGAACTCCAGAGGGCCGGCGCTGCCCGCCGGCCCGCCGAGTCGGCGGAGCACGTCCTGGATGCCCGTCATGGAGTTGAGGCCGATGACGGCGCGCCCGGTGTCGGTCAGGTGGTGCGGGAGGTCGCGCAGGAAGCCGAGGAGGACCTCCTCCCCGGAGAACATGGCCGACAGTTCGAGATCGGCGAGCCCCTGCTGCCGCAGTTCGCGCCGGCAGTCCGCGGACGGGGTGCGCCAGCCGGGCGGGTTGAAGACGACGAGGTCGAACCTGCGGTCCGCGGCCGGGCTCTGGAACAGGCTGCCCGCGTCGTACCGGACGATCCGGTCGCCGAAGTTGAGCTGCTCGTTCTCCGCGGCGGTCTTCAACGCGGGGATCGACACGTCCGTCGCCACGATGTCGCGGGCGCCCAGGCTGCGCATCAGCAGGGCCAGGGCCCCGCTGCCGGTGCCCATGTCGAGGACCGAACCGCCCAGGACGGACCGGTCGAGGGTGCGCACCAGGACGTCTCCGAGGCTCAGCCCGGCGGGGCTGACCTTGAAGACGCCTTGGCGGTCCTGGAGTCGGAGGCTGTGCCCGAGGCCGAAGTACACCTCGTAGTGCTCCTCGGAATGCACCGCCGCGGTTCTGTCGCCGGGATTGTGCTGCCGGATCACGCCCAGCATGATTCCCCCTCCAATGGAATTCTCGGTCGAGTTCTCGGCCGGCTCCCCGGCCGCACCGCATTCACCGGGGCGGCGGCCGCCGTGGCACGCGCATTCACCGGCCGATTCCGCCCAGTTCACGCGAACGGTCGGCGGAGCGGGTCAAACCCCCCACGAGCACGCCTTGCAGCCCCAGCTCCTGGAAATGGAAGATTCCCTGTTCGGTCGTTCCCCCCGGGGTCATGACCTGTCGGCAGAGCTCCTCGGGAGAGTGCTCGGTCGAATCCAGGAGTTCCGCGGTGCCGCGCAGTACCTGGGTGGTCATCGACCGGGCCTGGGCCCGGTCGAACCCGGCGGTGACGGCGAAGTCGATGAACGCCCCGGCGATGTGCGCGACGAAGGCCGGTCCACCGCCGCAGAGCGCGGTGGCGTCGTCGATGAGGGCCTCGTCGCGCACGGTGAGGGCCCGGCCGATCGAGGACAGCAGCCGTTCGGCGGTCCGCACGTCGGCCACCGGCACGGTGGCGCCGGGGCACAGCACGGTCATGCCCTGCGCGACCTCGGACGGCGTGTTGGGAATCGCCCGGACGACCCGGTCGGTGCGCAGCAGTGCCGTCATGGCCGCGATGCTCACCCCGGCCATCACGGAGATGACCAGGGCCCCCTCGAACGCCCCCGCCTCCTGGTCGGCCGCGAACCCCTCGAAGGCCTGCGGCTGGATGGCGAGGACCACGGCGTCGCCGGGCTGCGGGCGGTACCGGACGACGGGTTCCAGGCCGAATTCCGCGTGCACCAGGCGCGCCCGGGATTCGGCCGTCTCCACGATTTCGAGCGGAAGGTCCGGAGTTCTCTTCAGGAGTCCGGAAATGATGGCGGTGCCCATGTGCCCGGCACCGATGACGACGACCCGGTCCACGCCGGTTGTCAGACTTTCCCCACTGGTCACATTTCCCCCACTGTCAACGGGCGTCACTCTGGACGCACCAAGCGACGGTCATCACGAATGTGCCTTTTCGGAAGCTTTACAACACCCGCGCCAGCCTATTTATGTGATCATGGACCGACAAGGGACCAAAGGCGGATGGACCGGACAGTTTTTACGACCGTACAAAAACCCATTCGACGGTCGGGCCGCACCACCGCGCCGCCCCTCGCCGTACGTCCGCCTCACCCCTCGCCGCACCTCCCCCAACGCGAAGGAGCCCGCCGTTTCCGGCGGGCTCCTTCGTGGTGCGGTCGTCGTCAGACCGCGATCACCGTGATCAGCGCGACCAGGCCGAGCAGCGCCGGGACGATCACCCACCAGCACCAGCGGACGACCACCGGGCCGGCGGCGTCGGGCCGGCGGCCGTTGCGCTCGGCCATCCCCTGGAGGACGTCGGTCACCTGGTCGGACCAGGCCCGGGTCGGGTCCGAGGACCCCTGGACGACCGGGTTGGTCCGGGCGGCGAGGCCCAGCCCCAGGCCCGTCCGGGAGGCGTGCTCGGCGTTGCCGCGGCTCAGCGCCCGGTTGGCCCGCTTGCGCTGGCGCAGCGACACCGGGACGGCCCACACCTGGTACTTCTTCTCGCCGGACAGCAGCTCGACCGAGTACCCGGCCCGCAGCGCGTCGACCGAGGCCCAGGGGACGGTGATGGTGCGCCAGGGGTTGCGGACCACCAGGCGCCGGCTGTCGGCGAACACCGCCGGGCGCAGCGTGTAGGCGATCACCGGGAGGGCGAACACCGGCAGCGCCGCGAGCGCGACGTACGGGGTCCTGCCGGTGCCGGTCACCGCCGCGTCGCCGATCAGCCAGGCGGCGACGGCGAGCAGGAACACTCCGGAGATCACGCCGGGGACGGAGCGGTACACGCGGTCCGCGTACTCGGGGTCCCCGTCGGGGGCGGCCGGGCCCTGGTGGGGCTTGCCGTCGGATTCGGTCATGGCGTCGATTCTGCCCCATGCACCCCTCACCAGCGGGTCTCGGTCCGGCCACGAATGGCGCCCCGACCCCGGCCGGGGCGCACCCCGATCGGCACCCCGATCGGCACCCTGGCCGGCACCCCCGGCCCGGCCGGGCCGCGGCCGGGCGGCCCCGTTCGGCCGAGGTCTCGGTCCGGCCACGAAAGGCCACCGGAAAGGTGGGCGCTCTAGCGGTCGGCTACGCGCGTAGATATGCTGGTCTGGTGACTATGTCCACTGTTGCAGCCAATGCCCCCGGCGTTGCGGGCAGCGGCCTCGCGGACGTTGCGGCGTCCGAGGCCTCGCTCCGCCGCTTCCTGCACGGCCTGCCCGGCGTCGACCAGGTCGGCCTCGAAGCCCGCGCCGCGTCCCTCGGGACCCGCTCGATCAAGACCACGGCGAAGGCCCGCGCCATCGACCTGGCGATCTCCATGATCGACCTGACCACGCTCGAGGGCGCGGACACGGTCGGCAAGGTGCGCGCCCTGTGCGCCAAGGGCAGGACCCCCGACCCGACCGACCCGACCACCCCGCGCGTCGCCGCCATCTGTGTCTACCCGGACATGGTCGCCACCGCGAAGGACGCCCTGCGGGGCACCGACATCCAGGTCGCCTCCGTGGCCACCGCCTTCCCGGCCGGCCGCGCCGCCCTCCCGGTCAAGCTCGCCGACACCGCCGACGCGGTGGCCGCGGGCGCCGACGAGATCGACATGGTGATCGACCGGGGCGCCTTCCTCTCCGGCCGCTACTTCGACGTCTTCAACGAGATCGTCGCCGTCAAGGAGGCGTGCAAGCGCGCCGACGGCAGCTACGCCCACCTCAAGGTGATCTTCGAGACCGGCGAGCTGCAGACCTACGACAACGTCCGCCGGGTCTCCTGGCTGGCGATGCTGGCCGGCGCCGACTTCATCAAGACCTCCACCGGCAAGGTCGCCGTCAACGCGACCCCGCCGGTCACCCTGCTGATGCTGGAGGCGGTCCGCGACTTCCGCGCCGCCACCGGCGTCCAGGTCGGCGTGAAGCCGGCCGGTGGCATCAAGACCACCAAGGACGCCATGAAGTACCTGGTGATGGTCAACGAGACCCTCGGCGACGACTGGCTGAGCCCGCACTGGTTCCGCTTCGGCGCCTCCAGCCTGCTCAACGACCTGCTGATGCAGCGCCAGAAGCTCGCCACCGGCCGCTACTCCGGCCCCGACTACGTGACGGTGGACTGATCACCATGGCCAAGAAGAAGAACATCGAGGAGCCCGCGGCCCAGCCGGCCGGAGGCCTCTTCACCTACGCCCCGGCCCCGGAGTCCCCCGCCGCCGCCGGCGACATCGCGACCTCGTACGGCCACTTCATCGGCGGCGAGTTCGTCGACTCCTCCGGCAGCGAGGCCCTCAAGACGGTCAACCCGGCCACCGAGCAGGTGCTCGCCGAGTTCGCCCAGGGCACCGACGAGGACGTGGACCGCGCCGTCGCCGCCGCCCGCAAGGCCTTCGCCGACTGGTCGGCGCTGCCGGGCAGCGAGCGCGCCAAGTACCTGTTCCGGATCGCCCGGATCATCCAGGAGCGCGCCCGCGAGCTGGCCGTGCTGGAGTCGATGGACAACGGCAAGCCGATCCGCGAGACCCGCGACTTCGACATCCCGACCGTCGCCGCCTGGTTCTTCTACTACGCGGGCTGGGCGGACAAGCTCGACTACGCCGGCTACGGCGCCAACCCGCGCCCGCTGGGCGTGGCCGGCCAGGTCATCCCGTGGAACTTCCCGCTGATGATGCTGGCGTGGAAGATCGCGCCCGCCCTGGCGACCGGTAACACCGTCGTCCTCAAGCCGGCCGAGACCACCCCGCTGACCGCGCTGCGCTTCGCCGAGATCTGCCGCCAGGCCGGTCTGCCGAAGGGCGTCGTCAACATCGTCACCGGTGACGGCCGCACCGGCGCCGCGCTCACCGCGCACCCGGACGTCAACAAGGTCGCCTTCACCGGCTCCACCCCGGTCGGCCGGGCGATCGCCAAGCAGCTGGCCGGCAGCCGCAAGAAGCTGTCGCTGGAGCTGGGCGGCAAGGCCGCCAACATCGTCTTCGACGACGCGCCGATCGACCAGGCGGTCGAGGGCATCGTCAACGGCATCTTCTTCAACCAGGGCCACGTCTGCTGCGCCGGCTCCCGCCTGCTGGTCCAGGAGTCGATCCAGGACGAGCTGCTGGACGCCCTCAAGCGCCGGATGGGCACCCTGCGGGTCGGTGACCCGCTGGACAAGAACACCGACATCGGCGCGATCAACTCGGCCGCCCAGCTGGCCCGGATCACCGAGCTGACCGCGGCCGGCGAGGCCGAGGGCGCCGAGCGCTGGTCGCCGGAGTGCGAGCTCCCGGGCACCGGCTTCTGGTTCAGGCCGACCCTGTTCACCGGCGTCAGCCAGGCCCACCGGATCGCCCAGGAGGAGATCTTCGGCCCGGTCCTGTCGGTGCTGACCTTCCGCACCCCCGACGAGGCGGTCCAGAAGGCCAACAACACCCCGTACGGCCTCTCCGCCGGCATCTGGACGGAGAAGGGCTCGCGCATCCTCTGGACGGCCAACCGGCTCAAGGCGGGTGTGGTCTGGGCCAACACCTTCAACAAGTTCGACCCGACCTCGCCGTTCGGCGGTTTCAAGGAGTCGGGTTACGGCCGCGAGGGTGGCCGCCACGGTCTGGAGGCCTACCTCGATGTCTGACACGACCTTCGCGCGTCTTGACGTCCTCAAGACCTACAAGCTGTACGTCGGCGGGAAGTTCCCGCGCTCCGAGAGCGGGCGGGTGTACGAGGTGACCGACTCGAAGGGCGAGTGGCTCGCCAACGCCCCGCTGGGTACCCGCAAGGACACCCGCGACGCCGTCCTGGCCGCCCGCGCGGCGGTCAAGGGCTGGGCCGGCACCACCGCGTACAACCGCGGCCAGGTGCTCTACCGGGTGGCCGAGATGCTGCAGGGCCGGCGCGAGCAGTTCGCCGCCGAGGTGGCCGTCTCCGAGGGCATCGGCCCGAAGAAGGCCGCCGCGCTGGTGGACGCCGCGATCGACCGCTGGGTCTGGTACGCGGGCTGGACGGACAAGGTCGCCCAGATCGCGGGCGGCGCCAACCCGGTCGCCGGGCCGTACTTCAACCTCTCCACCCCGGAGCCGACCGGCGTGGTCGGGATCGTCGCCCCGCAGGCCGGGTACGGGCACTCGATGCTCGGCCTGGTCTCGGTGATCGCCCCGGCGATCGCCACCGGCAACACGGTCGTGGTCGCGGCCGCCGCGGACGCCCCGCTGCCCGCGCTGTCGCTGGGCGAGGTGCTGGCCACCTCGGACCTCCCGGGCGGCGTGGTCAACATCATCTCGGGCCGGACCGCGGACATCGCCCCCACCCTGGCCTCGCACCAGGACGTCAACGCGCTGGACCTCACCGGCGCCGTCGCCGCCGACGGCCCCGGCGCGGCGACCGCGCTGGAGGCCGCCGCCGCCGATACCCTGAAGCGGGTGGTCCGTCCGGAGCTGGACCCGTTCGCCCAGGACTGGACGGATGCGCCCGGTACCGACCGGCTACTCTCCTTCCTGGAGACGAAGACGGTCTGGCACCCGATGGGGATCTGACCCTCCGTCGGTTCCGCGTCACAACTCCACAGACTGGCCGTCCCCAGCGCCCTCTCCCCCCCCAGGGCCCGGACGGTCATTGGACGGACCCGCACCTCTCCCCCCCTGGTGCGGGTCCGTCGACTTTCGTCACCGCCCGCGCGACTTTCGGCGCTCGCCGTGCGTGTGCGTCCGGACCAGAATCCCCGGTACCGACACCACCGAGGAGGCGCCGTGGGAGAGTTGATCGCCGAGCTGATGCCGCTGCTGACGGACGGGTTCGTCCGCCGCTGGCACGTCGCGCGGGTCCGCCGCCGCCTGGCCGCCGGGAAGCCCGCCCGACTGCCCTGCTCCGCCCGGTCCGACCGGCCGGGCTGGCAACACCGCTACACCAACGGCAGGTTGGACGTCACCCCGGGTGCCGCCGCGGTCACCTTCCGCGCCCGCGGGGCCCGCCCGCTCGAACTGCCCACCGGGGGCACCTTCCACGAGCCCGAGCCCGACACCTGGCACTCCCAGGACTGGGCCGCCACCGGCTACCAGCCGCCCGGCGGCGGGCGCCAGGTGTACCTCCAGCTCGACAGCCGCTACCTGCCGGCGCTCCACCTCGCCCTCGTCGGCCCCGACTTCCGGACGGCGTGACGGAGGGCGAGGCCGGAAGGTGCCGGCCGGAAGGCGCTGGCCGGAAGGTGTGATGCAGAACGGTTTCGGCAACCGGCCGGGATGCGTCAGACTGGTGTCCCGTGAGTGACTCCCCCATGAATCCCGTCCCGACGGCCCACGCCCGGGTGATCCTGCTCTCCGGGCCCTCCGGATCGGGGAAGTCCTCGCTGGCCGAACGCAGCGGCCTCCCGGTGCTCCAGCTGGACGACTTCTACAAGGACGGGGACGACCCCACCCTCCCCCGGCTGCCCGACGGCGCCGTGGACTGGGACTCCCCGCTCGCCTGGCACCGCGACCAGGCCGTCGCCGCCATCCGCGCGCTGTACGAGCGCGGGCGCACCGAGGTGCCGGTGTACTCGATCCCGGACAACGGCCGGATCTCCACCCGCGCCCTGGACCTGGACGGCGCCACCGCGTTCATCGCCGAGGGCATCTTCGCCGCCGAGATCGTCACCGAGTGCACCGCCGAGGGCCTGCTCGGCGACGCCCTGTGCCTGCGCAACGGCGCGCTCACCACGGCCTGGCGCCGACTGCGCCGGGACGTCCGGGAGGGCCGCAAGTCGCTGCCGGTGCTGCTGCGCCGGGGCTTGCGACTGATGCGGGCCGAGCGGGCCATCGTCGGACGGCAGGTCGAGCTGGGCTCGTACCCGTGCGCCGGGCCGGAGGCGGAGCGGCGGGTCCGCGCCGCCTCCGGGCGGCGGGAGCTGACGGCGGTCTGAGCCGCGCCGGGCGGGACCGCCCGAGGACGTACGACGACGGGCCCGGTGCGTCTCCCCCGCACCGGGCCCGTCGCCCACCGAACGGCTTGGGCTCCCCACGAGCGCCGCTCCCCCGAGCCGGCGCCCCCGAACCGCAACCGTCCGCTACCCGTCCCCCGACGGGAGTCCTGTCCCCTGCTCCCCGCTCGCCGCCGTCAGGCGACCAGCTCGCCGAACGCCCGGACGGTGTCGCCCGACTTGTTCAGGTGCTCGTCGTCGCGCAGCCGGCGCAGCGCGCGCCAGATGCTGCTCTTGACCGTGCCGACGCTGATCCCCAGCACGTCGGCGATCTCCGGGTCGGTCTTGCCCTCGTAGTACCGCAGCACCAGCATGGTCCGCTGGTTCTCCGGCAGCTTCGCCAGCGCCTGCCAGAGCACGGTGCGCAGCTCGGTGCCGCCCATCGCGTCGGTGTCGCCGGCCGTCTCCGGCAGCTCCTCGGTCGGGTACTCGTTGACCTTGCGGCGCCGCCAGGCGGAGATGTGCAGGTTGGTCATGGTGCGGCGGAGGTAGCCCCCGACCGCGGCCTTGTCGGTGATCCGGCCCCAGGCCCGGTAGGTGCTGAAGAGCGCGCTCTGCAGCAGGTCCTCGGCCTCGTAGCGGTCACCGGTGAGGTGGTACGCCGTGGCGTACAGGGAGGCGCGGCGCTCGCGCACGTACGCGGTGAACTCCGTGATGTGGTCCTCCGCGACGGCCGGGTGCTCCCCCTGCGCGTCTCCCTGTCCCGCCTCGGTGGTGCGGGCCGGCGCGGGGTTCAGCCGCAGCAGCGTCGCACCGGCGGCCCCGCGACCGGCCGGCTCCCCCGAGCCGACCGTCCGCAGACCGTTCTTCCTCTGGTCGCCCCCCCGGGCGTCCGTGCCCTCGACGCGGACGGGGAGGATCCCCCGCAGCGTGAGGGTGTTGCCGGAGTCGGCCGTACTCCCCAGTCGGCCGATCCCGTACAGCTCCCCCGTCCTGCCGCCGCCGCTCACCCGGCGGGCGACAGGGTTTCCACCGGTGCTGTGCGCGCACCCCCGTACGGTCACGGCACCGGAGTTCTCGTCGGTCCTGATCTCGTACCGGGTCCGGTGGGTGGTCGCTGAGGAACGCGCGGTGCGGACAGCCGGGTTGGTCCGGGTCTGAAGCATGGCGTTCATCGTGCGCCCCCTTGGTTCGGTACGAGCGGTTCCTGTTGCCGCCCTCCAGCCGGCCCTTGCGGCCCGCTGTCCTGCGGCGACATGGAAAATCCTGCCCGCCGGTTGTGATGGCGCTGTCCGCCGACTGTCACAGGGGTGTCACAGGGCCGGGCCCTTCGACCCGTTCCTCCTCCCGCCGTTCCGGACGCCGGCGGCCGTCCTTCCGGTTCCCGTACGGGCGGTGACCGGTCCGGGGGGTGATTCGGCGCTCCCGGTGGGCCAAAATGGGGCCGTGCCTTTCCTCCTACTGATCGAGGACGACGACGCCATCCGGACCGGCCTCGAACTCGCTCTCACCCGCCAGGGCCACCGTGTGGCCACCGCCGCCTCCGGCGAGGACGGTCTGAGGCTCTTCAAGGAGCAGCGGCCCGACCTGATCGTGCTGGACGTGATGCTGCCCGGAATCGACGGCTTCGAGGTCTGCCGTCGGATCCGCCGCACCGACCAGCTGCCGATCATCCTGCTCACCGCCCGCTCGGACGACATCGACGTGGTCGTGGGTCTGGAGTCCGGCGCGGACGACTACGTGGTGAAACCGGTCCAGCCGCGCGTGCTGGACGCCAGGATCCGCGCCGTGCTGCGGCGCGGTGAGCGGGAGAGCTCCGACTCCTCCGCGTACGGCACCGTCGTGATCGACCGGGCCGCGATGACCGTCACCAAGGACGGGCAGGACCTCCAGCTCACCCCGACCGAGCTGCGGCTGCTCCTGGAGCTCAGCCGCCGCCCCGGCCAGGCGCTCTCCCGCCAGCAGCTGCTGCGGCTGGTCTGGGAGCACGACTACCTCGGCGACTCCCGCCTGGTGGACGCCTGCGTCCAGCGGCTGCGGGCCAAGGTCGAGGACGTGCCGTCCGCGCCGACCCTGATCCGCACCGTGCGCGGGGTGGGCTACCGACTGGACCCGCCTGCCTGAGCCCCTCGCCCCCTTCCTGAACTCCCGTACGACGACAGGCTCTTGTGACTGACCATCAGCAGACTGCCCGACGGTTCTCGTCCGGCCCGTGGCGACGGCTGCGCTCCTTGCGGGTGCGGCTGATCGCGGTGTTCGCGGCCGTCGCGCTGCTCGCCGCCGTCTCGGCCTCCGGCATCGCGTACTGGCTGAACCGCGACGCGGTGCTCAAGCGCGCCCAGGACACCGCGCTGAACGACTTCCGGGTCTCGCTCAGCCGCAACGTCTCCGACCTGCCGCTGAACGCCAGTTGCCCGGACCTCGCCACGCTGGCCTCCAACGTGGCGAGCTCCGGCCTGTCCTACGACGTGGTCGTGGTCGACCCGGCGCACCCCGAGTGCCCGGCGGTCTCCTCCGCCCCGACGCGCTTCACCCTGGCCGACGTCCCGGCGGCGCTGCAGTCCACCGTCGCCAAGCCGCGCGAGGTCACCGAGAGCAACCCGTACCCGTACCACCTGTACTGGCAGCGGCAGAACCTGGACGGCCGCCCGTTCGTGATCGGCGGCACCAAGGTGCTGCCGAACGGCCCGACGGCGTACATGTTCAAGTCGCTGGAGAACGAACGGGCCGACCTCAACACCCTGGGCTGGTCACTGGCCATCGCGACCCTGCTCGCGCTGATCGGTTCGGCCCTGCTCGCCCAGGCCGCCTCCTCGACCGTGCTGCGGCCGGTCAAGCGGCTCGGGGAGGCCGCCAAGCGGCTCGGCGAGGGCCACCTGGACACCCGGCTGGAGGTCGAGGGCTCCGACGAACTCGCCGACCTGGCCCGGACCTTCAACCGGGCCGCGGAGTCGCTGCACGAGCAGGTCGAGGAGCTGAGCGCGCGCGAGGCGCAGAGCCGGCGGTTCGTCGCCGACATGTCGCACGAGCTGCGCACCCCGCTGACCGCGATGACCGCGGTGACCGACATCCTGGAGGACGAGGCCGAGTCGCTGGACCCGATGATCGAGCCCGCCGTCCGACTCGTGGTGAGCGAGACCAGGCGGCTGTCCGACCTGGTCGAGAACCTGATGGAGGTCACCCGCTTCGACGCCGGCACCGCCAGGCTGGTCGCCGACGAGGTCGACGTCGCCGACCTGATCATGTCCTGCATCGACGGCCGGGCCTGGTACGACGCGGTCGAACTGGACGCCCCGCGCGGCATCCTGGCCGTGGTCGACCCGCGCCGGCTCGACGTGGTCTTCGCCAACCTGATCGGCAACGCGCTCAAGCACGGCGGCTCGCCGGTGCGGGTCAAGGTCCGGCAGTCCGCGGACTCGGTCGTGGTCGAGGTCTCCGACAGCGGCCCCGGCATCCCCGAGGACGTGCTGCCGCACGTCTTCGACCGCTTCTACAAGGCCGACCGCGGCCGGGCCCGCTCGGAGGGCAGCGGCCTGGGGCTGTCCATCGCGATGGCCAACGCCCAGATCCACGGGGGGACCATCACGGCGGCGAACGGGGAGGTCGGCGCGGTGTTCACCCTGACGCTGCCGCTGACCCAACCGCCGTCGCCGTCCGCGGGCGGGACCGAGCTCGGCCCCGCCGGCGACGCCGAGCTCAAGGACGCCACGTGACCGCCCCCACCCGCACCGCCCTGCGCCGCACCGCCGGCGTCCTGCTCCTGCTCGCGCTGGCCTCCGGCTGCGGCATCCGGCCGACCGCCGTACCGGTCGACGCCGGCGCGCCCGCCAGCCGGACGGCCTGCCCGAGCGCCCCGCACATACCGACCGCGCTGGCCACCCCGACCCCGCCCGCCCCGGCCGTCACCCCGTCCCGCGGCGCGGCCAAGGCGAGCCCGAGCCCCTCGCCCACGCCGGTGGTGCCGGGCTCGCCGCCGCCCGACAACGTGTTCGGCGCGGTGCCCACGGCGGCGCCCTGCCGGTAGGGCCCGTCCTCGGGCGAGGCGCCCCCCGTCGACTCCGTCGACCCCGTGTGACGGGAAACGGGGGCGCGCCCCGGAATGTTCACGCCCGGCGTGGAACCGCCGCGCCACCGGCCCACGTCCTTCCCCCCGTGCAGCGAGATGGCACCAGGACACGCGACGAGCGTTCCGGCGCACGGACCGAGAACAGGCCGGCGGCGGGCGTCCACCGTCCCCTCCGGCACGCCGGACTGGCGGGCCTGGCCCTCCACCTGACGCTGGTGCTCTGGCTGGTGCTCAGACCCCTGCCGGTGGCCTGGGTGTACGACGCCAACCTGACGCCGCTGGCCTCGCTCCGCTCCTCCACCCCGTGGCAGGTGGTCGGCGAGTTCCTGCTGCTCGCCCCGCTCGGCGTCCTGCTGCCGCTGGCCGGCGGCCGGGTCCGGGCCCCCTGGCTGCCGTCCTTCCTGCGCACCACCGGTGTGTCCGCCCTGCTGGCGACCGGCCTGGAGTTCCTCTCCTCCTGGACGCCCGGGCACGTGCTCAACGTGGACCACATACTCTTCGCCGTGCTCGGCGTGATGATCGCCCACCTCGCCCTCGTCCCCGGCCTGCGCCGCCTGCTGCGGGAGCACCGGACCGCAGCCCGGGCCCGGCGGGCCGCCGTCCTGGCCGCCCCGCCGGTGGCCGCCGCCGTCACCCCGAAGGTGACCATGGCACCCGCGGCCCGTCCGCGCGCCTACGCGGGCCCCACCCCGCCGGCCGGCTAGGCCCTGTCCGGTCGATCTTGTCGGATCAGCCCGCGGCGGTGGGCGCCCGGCTGGGCGTGCGCCCGGATCGTCCTCGTACTGGGTGTACTCGGGCGATTCGGGCGTGCGGCCAGGCGGGATGCCCGGCGTCGCGGGCCCGGCAAGATCGGCCGGACAGGGCCTAGGCACGCACCACCCGGCTATGCGCGCACCACCCGGCCGCCGACCTCGACCAGCCCGCCCGGCCGCGGACCGGCCAGCAGCTGCGAACCCCGGCCCTGGGTGACGGTCAGCGCCCGCCCGAGCCGGCCGGCCAGCAGCAGGGCCGCCGCACCGGTCGCCTCGTCCTCGTCGATCCCGTCACCCCGGCCCGGGAAGGCCCGCGCCCGGACCGTACCGGCCGCCTCGTCCTGCCAGGCCCAGGCGTACACCCACTCCCCCGGCGGCGGCACCTCCAGCGCCTCCACCTCGGCGGCCGAGCCGTACTGCCGCAAGGTCCGCCCCGGGGCCCACTCCGGCCGGGCCTCGATCCGGGTCAGCCCGCCCTCGCGCCGCACCGGCACCTCCCCGGCGGCGGTCACCAGCCGGTCCACCCCGAGCAGCCAGGCGGCGCCCACGCACGGGTGGCCGGCGAAGGGCAGCCGCACGCTCGGGGTGTAGATGTCGATCTCCCCGCGCTCCGCGTCGTCGACGAACACCGTCTCGCTGAAACCGAGTTCACCGGCGAAGGCCTGCCGCGCCGCCCGCCCCGGAACGGCGGCGCCGTCCCGCACCACACCGAGCGCGTTGCCGTACTGCCCGTCCGGCCCGCAAAAGACCCGCAGCACCTCATAAACAGTCATTTCCCACCTCGTCAATTACCGCTCCGGCGCAGCCGCGACCCGGCGCAACGACACCGTGATGAAAAGGCGACGACGGATGTCGGCCCCCTCCAGTACTGTGCGCTGTCGTCCCCGGACGGTTCCCGTCGTCATTCTCCTCCCACAGGAAATTCCCTTGAACAATCTCGACTTCACCAACGAACCCGGTTTCTCCTGGTACGTCGTTCTGCTGGCGCTCAGCGGCGCCATCATGCTGGTCCTCGGCGTCCTGCCGCTTCGCGGGCTCAAGGTCGGCATGCGGATCCTCAACATCGTGATTGGCCTCGGGTTCGCGGGCTACGCCTACTACCTGGCGTTCGTCTTCGAGGGCGGCACCTACCGGATCTTCTTCCAGGCGCTGATCCTGCCGATCGCGATGATCGTCGCCACGGTGAAGGCCGTCGTCGAGCGCAGCAACGCCAAGAACGCGCCGCCCCAGCCGGTCACGCCGTACACCCCGCACGCGCCGTACAACCCGAACGCCCCGCACGACCCCAACGCCGCCGCCCAGCAGGCCGCGTTCAACCCGAACGCCCCGTACGCCCAGCCGGCCGGGCAGCCGGGTCAGCCGGTGCCGCCGCAGGGCGCCGTGCCGCCCCAGCCGGGCGCGCCGGCGCAGCCCGTGGCGGACAACCCGTACGCCCAGCCGCAGCCGCCGCAGCAGCCGGCCGGCTGAGCCCCGGAACGCCGCGAGGCCCGTGCCCCCCCCCCCTAGGGCGGGGGGGGGCCGGGCGCCGGGGGTGCGGGGGGAGTTTCCCGCGCCCAGGGCGCGCGGGGGGCGGCGGGCGGCGACCACGGGTACGAAGGCCG
>NZ_JBHJWG010000053.1:0-66506 GCF_042266305.1 Kitasatospora sp. NPDC056076 | reverse complement strand
ACCATCGCCGGAGCCCTCACCCTCGACGACGGCGCCCGGATCGCCGCCCTGCGCAGCCGCGCCATCCTCGCCATCAGCGGACACGGCGGCATGGCGTCCATTCCCCTCGGCCACCAGGACACCGTCGAACTGTTGAAGGCCTGGGACGGACGGCTGAGCGTCGCCGCCCACAACGGCCCCACCACCACCGTCGTCGCCGGCGACCACGACGCCCTCGACCAACTCCTCACCCACTGCGACGAAACCGGCATCCGCGCCCGCCGCATCGACGTCGACTACGCCTCCCACACCCACCACGTCGAACAACTCCGCGACCACCTCGCCGAACAGCTCAGCGGCATCACCCCCAAGCCCGCCGACATCCCCTTCTACTCCACCGTCACCGGCGAGCGGATCGACACCACCCAACTCAACGCGGACTACTGGTACACCAACCTCCGCCAGCCCGTCCTCCTCGAACCGACCCTCCGCGGCCTCGCCACCCACGGTCACACCAGCTACCTCGAAATCAGCCCCCACCCCGTCCTCACCCCCGCCATCGAGGAAACCCTCGACACCACAACCCCCACCCTCGTGACCGGCACCCTCCGCCGGAACGAGGGCGGCCTCCGCCGACTGCTCACCTCGGCCGCCGCGATCCACACCCACAGCCACCCCGTCGACTGGACGGCGCTCCTCCCCACCGACGGTCCCCACCAGGTCGACCTGCCCACCTACCCCTTCCAGGGCGAACGCTTCTGGCTGACCGCACCCACGGCGGCCAACCCCCGCACCGCCGGACTCGACACCGCCGAGCACCCGCTGCTCGCCGCCGCCGTCCCGCTGCCGGACGACGAGGGCATGCTCCTCACCGGCCTGCTCTCCGCCGCCACCCACCCCTGGCTCGCCGACCACGCCGTCTTCGGCACCGCGCTCCTCCCCGGCACCGCCCTCGTCGAACTCGCCCTCCACGCCGGCCGTCAGGTCGACTGCGAGCACCTCGAAGAGCTGACGCTGGAAGCGCCGCTCGTCCTCCCCGAACAGCAGCCCGTCCGGTTCCAGGTCCGCGTCGGCGCGCCCGACGACGCCGGCCGACGCCCCGTCACCATCCACTCCGTCCGCCACTCCGCCCAGCACACCGGGGACGGCTGGACCAGGCACGCGACCGGGATTCTGGCAGTGGAGGGCCCGGGCCACGCAGGGGCCGCGGACGGGTCGCAGCCCTGGACAGCGACGCTCGATCCGGCCGACGCGCTCTACGACCGGCTGGCCGACGTCGGTTTCGACTACGGTCCGGCGTTCCAGGGCCTCCGGGCCGTCGGTCGGCACGGCAACGCGATCCTGGCCGAGGTCGCGCTCCCGCGCGAGCGCCACGACGACCGCTTCGACCTGCACCCGGCCCTCCTGGACGCGGCCCTGCACGCCTGCCTGCTGGAGGGATCGGACGGCGTCCGCCTGCCGTTCGCCTGGTCCGACGTCGTCCTCCACCCCACGGCGGCCACCTCGCTGCGCGTCCGGCTCACCCCGACCGGCCCCGACACCGTCTCCCTCACCGCCACCGACGAGGCCGGAAGCCCGGTCGTCTCGGTCGGATCGCTGACGCTGCGGCCGGTGACGCCCGAGCAGTTCAGCGCCGCCGCCCACGGCCGCCACCAGCCGCTGTACCAGGTGGACTGGGTACCGCTGCCGCCCGGTGCCGACGCACCCGACGAGGCGCCGTTCCTCCTGGGCGCCGACGGTACCGACGACACCCGCGACTCCGGCTACGCCGGCCCCGCCGATCTGCTCGCGATCCGGGCCCCGCTGCCGACCACGGTCGTGGCGGCCTTCGGGCCCGGGGAGGGAGCGTCCGTCGAGAACGTCCACGCGGCGGCCGGGCGCACCCTGGACCTCGTCCGGGCCTGGCTCGACTCGGAGCGCTTCACCGACGGCCGGCTCGTGCTGCTCACCCGTGGCGCCGTGGCGGTGGATCCGGCCGACGACGTCACGGACCTGGTCCACGCCCCGCTGTGGGGCCTGGTCCGCTCCGCCCAGTCGGAGAACCCCGGCCGCCTCGTGCTGGCCGACCTCGACGACCACCCCGACTCCTACCCGGCCCTGGTGCGGGCGCTCTCCTCGGCGGAATCCCGACTGGCAGAGCCCCAGTTGGCGGTACGCGAAGGCCGCGTTTCGGCCGCCCGGCTGGCCGTCGCGGCACCCGGCGCAGCGGAGGCCCCGGCCCCGTTCGGCCCCGCCGGCACCGTGCTGGTGACCGGGGGCACCGGCCTGCTCGGCGGCCTGCTCGCCCGCCACCTGGTGACCCGGTACGGCGTGCGCCACCTGCTGCTCCTGAGCCGGCGGGGGCCCGACGCCGACGGTGCGGCCGAGCTGCGGGACGAACTCACGGCGGCGGGCGCCACGGTGACGGTCGCGGCGTGCGACACGGCCGACCGGGAGGCACTCGCCGCGGCCCTGGCCCGGGTGCCCGCCGAACAGCCGCTGGCCGCCGTGGTCCACACGGCGGGGGTCCTGGACGACGGTGTGCTGACGGCCCTGACCCCCGACCGGGTGTCGGCCGTCCTGCGGCCCAAGGTCGACGCGGCGTGGCACCTCCACGAACTGACCCGCGGCAGCGACCTCCGCGCGTTCGTCCTCTTCTCCTCGGCCGCGGGCGTCCTGGGCCAGGCCGGCCAGTCGAGCTACTCGGCGGCCAACGCCTTCCTCGACGCCCTGGCGCAGCGGCGCCGCGCGGAGGGCCTGCCCGCGCACTCCCTGGCCTGGGGACTGTGGGCGGAGTCCAGCGGGATGACCGGCCACCTGGCCGAGGCCGACCTCCTCCGCCTGAGCCGTACGGGTCTCGCCCCCATGCCCTCCGACGAGGGACTCGCGCTCTTCGACGCGGCCCTGCGGACGGACCGCGCGGCGCTGGTGCCGGCCCGGCTGGACACCGCGGCCCTGCGGGCGCAGCCCGAGGTGCCACCGGTGCTCCGCGGCCTGGTCCGGGCCCCGAGGGCGCGGGAGGCGTCCGCCCCGCAGACCGGGACCTTCCGGCAGCGGTTCGCCGCTCTGGAGGCGCCCGCGCGCGGCCGCGCCCTGCTCGACGTGGTCCGGGCCCAGGTGGCGGCCGTACTGGGCTACGCCTCTCCGGACCGGGTCGAACCCGATCGCGGCTTCCTCGACCTCGGCCTCGACTCCCTCACCGCGCTCGAACTGCGCAACCGGCTCGGCCGGGAGAGCGGCACCCGGCTGCCCGTCACCCTGATCTTCGACCACCCGACCCCGGCCGCGGTCGCCCGCCACCTGGAGAACGAGGTGTTCCCGGCCGACCGGACCGCGGAGGAAGCGGAGGAACCGGCACCCGAGGAGGTCGACGAGGCCGAGTTCCGACGGGCCCTGGCGACGGTCCCGCTGGCCCGCTTCCAGGAAGCCGGGCTGGTCCGCACCCTCCTCCAACTCGCGGACCCGGCAGGCGAACCGGCGGACGCCGACGAGCCGGACCACGGCAGCGCCCTCGACACGATGGACCTGGACAGCCTCATCCGGGTCGCCCTCGGCGACAACTGATCACGCCGCACCACCCCTCTACGGCACGGAGTTTCGGAGTTCGCGATGACCGTATCCAGTGAAGAAGTCGTCAAGGCGCTACGGGCTTCCCTCAAGGAGGCCGAACTGCTGCGGCAGCAGAACCGGAAACTGACCGCTGCGGCCTCCGACCCGATCGCCATCGTCGGCATGGCCTGCCGCTACCCGGGGGGCGTCACCTCGCCCGAGGGGCTCTGGCAGCTGGTCGCGAGCGGCGGCGACGCCGTCACCGCCTTCCCGGAGGACCGCGGCTGGGACCTGGACGCGCTCTACGACTCCGACCCCGAGGCGGTCGGAAAGACCTACGCCCGGGCCGGCGGCTTCCTCCACGAGGCCGCGCTCTTCGACCCGGACTTCTTCGGGATCAGCCCGCGCGAGGCGCTCGCCATGCACCCGCAGCAGCGGCTGCTGCTGGAGACCTCCTGGGAGGCCTTCGAGCGGGCCGGCATCGACCCGGCCTCCGTCCGCGGCAGCCGGACCGGTGTGTTCGCCGGCGTGATGCACCAGGACTACGCCGCGCGGCTGCGCCGCACCCCCGACGACCTCGAGGGCTACCTGATGACGGGCAGCCTGGGCAGCGTGGTGTCCGGGCGGGTCGCGTACAGCCTGGGCCTGGAGGGGCCCGCGATCACCGTGGACACGGCGTGCTCCTCGTCGCTGGTCGCGCTGCACCTCGCCGGACAGGCGCTGCGCAACGGGGAATGCACGATGGCCCTCGTCGGCGGCGTCACCGTGATGACCGGACCGGGCGGCTTCGTCGAGTTCAGCCGTCAGCGGGCGCTGTCCCCCGACGGGCGCTGCCGGGCCTTCGCGGCCGCCGCCGACGGCACCGGCTGGGCGGAGGGTGTCGGCGTCCTGCTGCTGGAGCGGCTCTCCGACGCCCGGCGCAACGGGCACCAGGTCCTCGCCGTGGTGCGCGGCTCCGCCGTCAACCAGGACGGAAGCAGCAGCGGGTTCTCCGCGCCCAACGGGCCCGCCCAGCAGCGGGCGATCCGGGACGCGTTGAAGAACGCCCGGCTGGCCGCGGCCGACGTGGACGCGGTCGAGGCGCACGGCACCGGCACCCGGCTGGGCGACCCGATCGAGGCGCAGGCGCTGTTCGCCACCTACGGCAAGGACCGGCCGGCCGAACGGCCGCTGCTGCTGGGCTCGTTGAAGTCCAACATCGGCCACGCGCAGGCCGCGGCCGGGGTCGGCGGCGTGATCAAGATGGTGATGGCGATGCGGCACGGCGTACTGCCGCAGACGCTGCACGTCGACGAGCCCACCCCGCACGTGGACTGGTCCTCCGGTGCCGTCGAACTGCTCACCGAGGCACGGGAATGGCCGGCCGGGGAGCGGACCCGACGAGCCGCCGTGTCCTCGTTCGGGATCAGCGGGACGAACGCGCACGTGATCCTGGAGGAGGCGCCGGCTGCTTCGCCCGCCGCCTCGCCGGAGGACTCCGCCACCGACTCGCCGTTCCCCGTGGTGCCGTGGGTGCTCTCCGCCCGCGACGAGCAGGCGCTGCGCGCCCAGGCTGGACAGTTGGCCGCGTTCCTCCAGGAGCGCCCCGACACCGACCTTCGGGCCGTCGGCCACACCCTCCTCACCGGACGGGCCCACCTGGACCACCGAGCCGTCGCCATCGGACAGAACCGTGAGGGACTGCTCAGCGCTCTCGCCGCCATCGCCGAGGGGACCGCCCCCACCGGCAGCGGCAGCTACGACCGTCCGGTGTTCGTGTTCCCCGGACAGGGCTCCCAGTGGATCGGCATGGGCGCCGAACTCCTCGACACCTCACCCGTGTTCGCCGCCTCCATCGCCCGCTGCCAGGACGCCCTCGCGCCGCACATCGACTGGTCGCTGACGGACGCCCTGCGCGGCACCCTCGACCTCGGGCGGGTCGACGTCGTCCAGCCCACGCTGTTCGCCGTCATGGTCGCCCTCGCCGAGCTCTGGCAGTCCCTCGGCATCCACCCCGCCGCCGTGATCGGCCACTCCCAAGGCGAGATCGCCGCAGCCACCATCGCCGGCGCCCTCACCCTCGAAGACGGCGCCCGCATCGCCGCCCTCCGCAGCCGCGCCATCCTCGCCATCAGCGGCCACGGCGGCATGGCGTCCATCCCCCTCGGCCACCACGACACCGTCGAACTGCTAAGCGCCTGGGACGGACGGCTCAGCGTCGCCGCCCACAACGGCCCCACCACCACCGTCATCGCCGGCGACCACGACGCCCTCGACCAACTCCTCACCCACTGCGACGAAACCGGCATCCGCGCCCGCCGCATCGACGTCGACTACGCCTCCCACACCCACCACGTCGAACAACTCCGCGACCACCTCGCCGAACAGCTCAGCGGCATCACCCCCAAGCCCGCCGACATCCCCTTCTACTCCACCGTCACCGGCAAGCGGATCGACACCACCCACCTCAACGCCGACTACTGGTACACCAACCTCCGCCAGCCCGTCCTCCTCACCGACGCGCTGCGCTCCGCCCTCACCGACGGCCACACCACCTTCATCGAGGCCAGCCCCCACCCCGTCCTCACCACCACCGTCCAGGACACCGCCGAAGCCGCCGACCAGCCCGCCGTCACCACCGGCACCCTCCGCCGCAACGAAGGAACCTGGACCCGACTCCTCACCTCGGCCGCCCACCTCCACACCCACGGCCACCCCATCGACTGGACCCCCTACCTCACCCCCGGCACCCACCCCGACCTCCCCACCTACCCCTTCCAGCACCAGCACCTGTGGATCGAGGACACCGCCGTCACCTCCGCCTCCCCGGCGGGGTACAGCACCCAGGACGCGGGTTTCTGGGAGGCCGTCGAGGAGCAGGACGTCGCCGCCGTGGCCGCGACGCTGCAGGTCGACGACGACGAGCGACGGCAGTCGCTGAGCGCCCTGCTGCCCGCGCTCTCCTCGTGGCACCGGCAGAGCCGCGACCGGTCGGCGGTGGACGACTGGCGGTACGGGATCGCCTGGAAGCCCGTGCCCGAGGGCGCCGCGTCCGCCCTCTCCGGCACCTGGCTGGTGGTCGTTCCCGCGGGCTGCGCGGACGACGCCTGGGTCACCGGAGCCGTACGCCTCCTCGGCCTGCGCGGCGCCCGGCCCGTGGTCCTGGAGGCGGGCGCGGCCGACGCGGACCGCGACGTGCTGGCCGCGCGGCTGGGCGAGGTGCTCGACGACGGCGGGTCCGGCCCGGCCGGCCTGCTGTCCTTCCTGGGACTGGACGCCCGCCGCCACCCCGGGAAGCACACCGTGACGAGCGGCCTCGCGCTGACGCTGGCGCTGGTCCAGGCCCTGGCCGACCTCGGCCTCCGGGCGCCGCTGTGGTGCGCCACGCGCGGCGCCGTGTGCGCCGGACCGTCCGACGGTCCGGCGGATCCGGTGCAGGCCCAGTTGTGGGGCCTCGGCCGGGTCGTCGCCCTGGAGCAGTCGCAGCTCTGGGGCGGACTGGTCGACCTGCCCGAGGAGCCCGACGAGCGGGCGCTCGGCCGGCTGGCCCGGGCGCTCTCGGGATCCTCCGAGGAGGACCAGGTGGCGGTCCGTCCGGCCGGCCTGTTCGCGCGGCGGATGGTCCGTGCGCAGCTCGGCGCCGCCAAGCCCGTCCGGGGCTGGCGTCCCGGGGGCACGGTGCTGGTCACCGGCGGCACCGGGAGCCTCGGTCCCCGGCTCGCGCGCTGGCTGGCCGACCACGGCGCCGAGCACCTCGTCCTGGCCAGCCGCTCGGGCCCGGACGCCCCGGGCGCCGCCGACCTGGCCGCCGAGTTGGAGGGTCGGGGCGTGGCCGTCACCCTGGCCGCGTGCGACGTGGCGGACCGCGACGCGGTCGCCGGGCTGCTCGACCGGCTGCGGGCGGACGGCCACACGGTGCGGGCCGTCCTGCACACGGCCGCGTTCATCGAACTGACCTCCGTCGCCGACACCACCCTGGAGAGCCTCGACCAGGTGCTGGCCGCCAAGGTGGACGGCGCCCGGCACCTGGCCGACCTGCTCGACCCGGACCAGCTCGACGCCTTCGTGCTGTTCTCCTCGATCGCCGCCTTCTGGGGCAGCGGCGACCACGCCGCCTACGCGGCCGCCAACGCGGCGCTCGACGCCCTCGCCGAACAGGGCCGCGCGCAGGGCCTGCCGATGCTGTCGGTCGCCTGGGGCGTCTGGGAGGACGCCGTCAACACCTGGAAGAACCTCGGCGACCCGGACGTCGAACGCACCCGTCGACGCGTGCGCGGACAGGGTCTGCCGCTGATGGCCCCCGAGCTGGCGATCGCCGCCCTGCAGCAGGCGCTGGACCACGACGACACCTTCGTCGCGGTGGCCGAGGTCGACTGGCAGCGCTTCGTCCCGCTGTTCACCGCGGTGCGCCCGAGCCCCCTGCTCACCGGACTCCCCGAGGCGCGTGCCGTGCTGGCGTCGTCCGCCGGGACGGCGACCGCTGCGGCGGCCGACGCGGCCGGCTCCGGCTCCGAGTTCCGGCGGTCCCTCGCGGACCTGTCCGAGCCGGACCAGGTCCGCGCGCTCACCGACCTCGTCACCGCGCACGCCGTCGCGGTGCTGGGGCACAGCACCGCGGACGGCATCCGGCCCGACCGGGCCTTCAAGGACCTTGGGTTCGAGTCGCTGACCGCGGTCGAACTGCGCAACCGGCTGGCCTCCGCCACCGGCCTGCGCCTCCCGGCGACGCTGGTCTTCGACTACCCGACACCGACCGCGCTCGCCGTCCAACTGCGGCGCGACGTGCTGGAGTTGGGGGCACCGGAGCTGCCCGCCCCGGCCGGGCCCGCCACCCCGGCGGGCGACGGCGCGGATGACGACGAGGCGATCGCGATCGTCGGCACGGCGTGCCGCTTCCCCGGTGGCGTGACGACGCCCGAGCAGCTGTGGCAGCTGCTCGCCACGGACGGCGACGTCGTCTCCGACCTGCCCACCGACCGCGGCTGGGACCCGGACGCGGTACCCGGCCAGCAGGGCGGCTTCGTCCGGGACGTGGACGGCTTCGACGCCGCGTTCTTCGGGATCAGCCCGCGCGAGGCGCTGGCGATGGACCCGCAGCAGCGGCTGCTGCTGGAGACCTCCTGGGAGGCCTTCGAGCGGGCCGGCATCGACCTGACCGCCCTGCGCGGCAGCCGGACCGGCGCCTTCGTCGGCGCCATGCAGCACGGGTACGGCGTCCGTTCGGCCAACGCGTCGGCCGCCATCGAGGACTACGTCATCACCGGCAGCGTCACCAGCGTCATCTCGGGCCGACTGGCCTACGCGTTCGGCCTGGAGGGGCCGGCCATCACCGTCGACACCGCGTGCTCGTCCTCCCTGGTCGCCCTGCACCTGGCCGCCCGGGCCCTGCGGGCCGGCGAGTGCTCGATGGCCATCGCGGGCGGTGCGGTGGTGATGCCGACCCCGGACTCGTTCATCGGGTTCAGCCGCATGGGCGCGCTGTCCGAGACCGGCCGCTGCAAGGCGTTCTCCGACGATGCCGACGGGTTCGGCCTCTCCGAGGGGGTCGGCGTGGTGCTGGTCGAACGGCTCGCCGACGCCCGCCGCAACGGGCACCCGATCCTCGCCGTGATCCGCGGCTCGGCCGTCAACCAGGACGGCGCCTCCAACGGGCTGGCCGCCCCCAACGGCCCGTCGCAGCAGCGGGTGATCCGGGCCGCCCTCGCGGACGCCCGGCTCACCACCGCCGACGTCGACGCGGTCGAGGCGCACGGTACCGGCACCCGGCTGGGTGACCCGATCGAGGCGCAGGCCCTGCTCGCCACCTACGGCAAGGACCGGCCCGCCGAACGGCCGCTGCTGCTGGGCTCGTTGAAGTCCAACATCGGCCACACCCAGGCCGCGGCCGGGATCGCCGGTGTGATCAAGATGGTGCTCGCCCTGCACAACGAGGTGCTTCCGCGCACCCTCCACGTCAGCGAGCCCACCTCCCACGTCGACTGGTCCGCCGGTGCCGTCGAACTGCTCACCGAGGCACGGGAATGGCCGCAGGAGGACGGGCGTCCGCGACGGGCGGGCGTCTCCGCCTTCGGGATCAGCGGGACGAACGCGCACGTCATCCTCGAAGAGGCGCCGGCTGCTTCGCCCGCCGCCTCGGCGGAGGACACCGCCACCGACTCGCCGTTCCCCGTGGTGCCGTGGATCCTCTCCGCCCGCGACGAGCAGGCGCTGCGCGCCCAGGCTGGACAGTTGGCCGCGTTCCTCCAGGAGCGCCCCGACACCGACCTTCGGGCCGTCGGCCACACCCTCCTCACCGGACGGGCCCACCTGGACCACCGGGCCGTCGCCATCGGCGAGAACCACGCCGAACTGCTCAGCGCTCTCGCCGCCATCGCCGACGGCACCGCTCCCACCGGCAGCGGCAGCTTCGAGCGCCCGGTGTTCGTGTTCCCCGGGCAGGGCTCGCAGTGGATCGGCATGGGCGCCGAACTCCTCGACACCTCACCCGTGTTCGCCGCCTCGATCGCCCGCTGCCAGGAGGCGCTCGCGCCGCACATCGACTGGTCGTTGACGGACGCCCTGCGCGGCACCCTCGACCTCGGGCGGGTCGACGTCGTCCAGCCCACGCTGTTCGCCGTCATGGTCGCCCTCGCCGAACTCTGGCAGTCCCTCGGCATCCACCCCGCCGCCGTGATCGGCCACTCCCAGGGCGAGATCGCCGCCGCCACCATCGCCGGAGCCCTCACCCTCGAAGACGGCGCCCGCATCGCCGCCCTGCGCAGCCGCGCCATCCTCACCATCAGCGGCCACGGCGGCATGGCCTCCATCCCCCTCAACCACCACGACACCGTCGAGCTGTTGAAGGCCTGGGACGGACGACTCAGCATCGCCGCCCACAACGGCCCCACCACCACCGTCATCGCCGGCGACCACGACGCCCTCGACCAACTCCTCACCCACTGCGACGAAACCGGCATCCGCGCCCGCCGCATCGACGTCGACTACGCCTCCCACACCCACCACGTCGAAACCATCCGCCAACACCTCGCCACCGAACTCGCCGGCATCACCCCGACGGAAGCCACCATCCCGTTCTACTCCACCGTCACCGGCGAGCGGATCGACACCACCCAACTCAACGCGGACTACTGGTACACCAACCTCCGCCAGCCCGTCCTCCTCACCGACGCGCTGCGCTCCGCCCTCGCCGACGGCCACACCACCTACCTCGAAATCAGCCCCCACCCCGTCCTCACCCCGGCCATCGAGGAGACCCTCGACACCACAACCCCCACCCTCATCACCGGCACCCTCCGCCGGAACGAGGGCGGCCTCCATCGACTGCTCACCTCAGCCGCCGCGATCCACGCCCATGGCCACCCCGTCGACTGGACCCCCTTCCTCACCCCCGGCACCCACCCCGACCTCCCCACCTACCCCTTCCAACGCGAACGCTTCTGGCTGACCGCGCCCACGGCGACGAACCCCCGCACCGCCGGACTCGACTCCGCTGAGCACCCGCTGCTCGCCGCCGCCGTCCCGCTGCCGGACGACGAGGGCATGCTCCTCACCGGCCTGCTCTCCGCCGCCACCCACCCCTGGCTCGCCGACCACGCCGTCTGGGGGACCGTTCTCGCCCCCGGCACGGCCCTCGTCGAACTCGCCCTCCACGCCGGCCGCCGACTCGGCTGCCACCACATCGAGGAGCTCACTCTCCAGGCGCCGCTCGTCCTGCCCGGCCAGGACGGCGTCCGCGTCCAGGTCCGCGTCGGCGCGGCGGACGCCACCGGGCGTCGCGCTCTCACCGTCCACTCCGCGGTCGACGGTTCGGAGGCCGGCGGCGCCTGGACCTGCCACGCGACCGGCACCGCCTCGCCGACCGAGCCGTCCGAGCCGACCGCCGGCTGGGCGTCCGGCCGCGTCTGGCCGCCGGCCGGGGCCGAGCCGGTCGAACTCGACGGCCTCTACGAGCGGCTCGCCGTCGACGGCCTCGGGTACGGTCCCGCGTTCCGAGGGCTGCGCGCCGCCTGGCGGCTCGGCGAGGAGGTGTACGCCGAGGTGCGGCTGCCGCGCGAACAGCACGACGCGGCCGCCGAGTTCGGCCTGCACCCCGCCCTGCTGGACGCGGCCCTGCACACCACGCTGATCGACGGCGCGGAGCAGGTGAGGCTGCCGTTCTCGTGGACCGGTGTCACCCTGCACGCCGCCGGCGCGACCGCGCTCCGGGTGCGGCTGACTCCGACCGGTCCGGACGAGCTGTCGCTGGCGGTGGCCGACGAGACCGGTCTGCCGGTCGCCACGATCGACTCGCTCGCCGTCCGGCCGGTCTCCCGGGCGCAGCTCGGCTCCGCCTCCCGTCGCTCCGGCGCCGACTCGCTGTTCCAGCTGGCGTGGCACGAGCTGCCCAGCCGTACGAACGCGGGCACGGTCCGCCACGCGGTACTCGGTTCCGACGCGTTCGGCGGAGACGGCTATCCGGATCTCGCGGCCCTCGCCGACGCGATCGGCGCCGGCGCACCCGTGCCCGAGGCTGTCGTGCTCCCCTGGACGTCGGAGCCCGGCGGGGACACCCTGTCCGCGGACGCGGCCGGGCGGGCGGTGGAACGGGCGCTGTCCCTGCTCCAGTCCTGGGTGGCCGACGACCGGTTCGGCGCCGCCCGCCTGGTGGTGGTGACCGCCGGCGCCGTCGACACCTCGCTCCGGGCCGTGTCCCCCGACCTGGCGGCGGCCGCCGTCTGGGGTGCGGTGCGGTCGGCGCAGGCCGAGCACCCGGGCAGGTTCGTCCTGGTGGACCTCGACGGCCCCGCGGCCGACGACCGGACCGCGCCGTCGGCCGCGCTGTCCGCCGTACTGCCGGCCGTGCTGCCGGCCGTGCTGCCGGCCGTACTGGACGGTGCCGAGCCGCAGTACGCGGTCCGGGCCGGGCGGGTGCTGGTGCCCCGGCTGGCACGGCTGCACCCGGCCGACGATGTCGCCGCCACCGCCCTGGACCCGGAGGGCACCGTGCTGATCACCGGGGGTACCGGCACGCTGGGCGCCCTCGTCGCCCGGCACCTGGTCGACACGTACGGCGTCCGGCACCTGCTGCTGGTCAGCCGGCAGGGCCGGCAGGCGCCCGGCGCCGCCGAACTGGCCCTGTCCCTGGCCGGGTCGGGCGCCGAGGTGACCTTCGCCCCGTGCGACGCGGCCGACCGGGAGTCGCTGGCCTCGGTGCTCGCGGCCGTCCCGGCGCGCCACCCGCTGACCGGGGTGGTGCACGCGGCCGGGGTGCTGGACGACGGCACCCTCGCCTCGCTCACCCCGGAGCGGGCCAGGGCCGTGCTGCGCCCGAAGGCGGACGCCGCCTGGAACCTGCACGAGCTGACCCTGAACGCCAAGCCGGCGATGTTCGTGCTGTTCTCGGCCGCGGGCGGGCTGCTCGGCAATGCCGGGCAGGCCAACTACGCCGCCGCCAACGCCTACCTGGACGGCCTGGCCGCCCACCGCCGCGCGCTGGGCCTGCCCGGGGTGTCGATGGCGTGGGGGCTGTGGTCGGCGGCCAGCGCCATGACCCGCGGTCTGAGCGAGGCGGACCGGTCGCGGATGCGGCGCTCGGGCGTGCTGCCGATGTCCACGGCGGCGGGCCTGGCGCTGTTCGACACCGCGCTCGCCCAGGACCGGCCGTTGGTGCTCCCGGTCCGACTGGACCTGCGCGCGCTCCGCGAGGGCGGCTCGACGCGGGACCTGCCGCTGCTGCGGGCCCTGCTCGGCACGGCACCGCGGCGCGCGGCCCGCTCCGAGGCGCCGGCCGCAACCGGCGCCGGGCTGTCGCTCGACGGCCTGTCCGCCGCCGAACGGTCGCACACCCTCGTCGAGTTGGTACGGGTCCAGGTGGCCGCGGTGCTCGGCCACGCCTCGCCGGAGGCGGTCGGCACCGGGCGCGGCTTCCTGGAGTCCGGGTTCGACTCGCTGCGCGGAGTGGAGCTGCGCAACCGCCTGGCCACGGCCACCGGCCTGCGCCTGCCCGCGACGCTGGTCTTCGACCACCCGACGCCGGCCGCCGTCGCCGAGCACCTCGGCGAGCTGCTCCGGCAGCGCGACCGGAGGGCCGCCGCACCGGCCCCGCTCGACCTCGACGCCCTGGAGGCGGGTCTGCGCGACCTGGCCCCCGCGGACCGGGCCGCGCGTGAGCGGCTCGCCGAGCGGCTGCGCGGGCTGGCGGCGCAGCTGCACGCGCCGCAGGCCGAGGCGGCGCCCGAACTCCCCTCCGATGAGGAGGAGTTCGCGGACATCACGCTCGACGAGATCCTCGACATCGTCGACAGCGAACTGCGGAACCCGTGACCATGCCCACCCCGGGCCCACCGTCGGACCCGTCCTTGAACTCGGACCCGTCGTTGAACAGAGAGGCGCACAGCGGAATGACGAGTAGCGAGAAGGTCGTCGACGCGCTCAAGCGGCTGACCGTCGACCTGCGCCGGACCCGCCGGCGGCTCCAGGAGGTCGAGGAGGGGGCCCGTGAGCCGATCGCGATCGTCGGCATGGCGTGCCGCTACCCCGGCGGGGTCGCCTCCCCGGAGGACCTGTGGCGCGTGGTGGCCGAGGAGCGGGACGCGATCTCGCCCTTCCCGACGGACCGCGGCTGGGACGGCGGCCTGCACGACCCCGACCCGGCCCGACACGGCACGGTGTACGTCCGCGAGGGCGGCTTCCTGCACGACGCGGCCGAGTTCGACCCGGCGTTCTTCGGCATGAGCTCCCGCGAGGCGCTGGCCACCGACCCGCAGCAGCGGCTGCTGCTGGAGACCTCCTGGGAGGCCTTCGAGCGGGCGGGGATCGCCCCGGAGACCCTGCGCGGCAGCCGGACCGGCGTCTTCGCCGGGGTGATCTACCAGGACTACGCCTCGCGGCTGCGCCGGGTGCCGGGTGAGTTCGAGGGCTACGTCGGCAACGGCAGTACCGGCAGCGTCGCCTCCGGCCGGGTCGCGTACACCTTCGGCCTGGAGGGTCCGGCCGTCACCCTCGACACCGCGTGCTCGTCGTCCCTGGTGGCGCTGCACCAGGCGGCGCAGGCGCTGCGGAGCGGCGAGTGCTCGCTCGCCCTCGCCGGCGGTGTGACCGTGATGGCCTCGCCGATGGCGCTGGTCGAGTTCAGCCGGCAGCGGGGCCTGGCGCCCGACGCGCGCTGCAAGGCGTTCTCGGCCCGGGCCGACGGGACCGGCCTGGGCGAGGGGGTCGGGATGCTGCTGCTGGAACGCCTCTCCGACGCCCGGCGGAACGGCCGGCACATCCTCGCCGTGATCCGGGGCAGCGCGGTCAACCAGGACGGCGCGAGCAGCGGTCTGACGGCCCCGAGCGGGCCCGCCCAGCAGCGGGTGATCCGGCAGGCGCTGGAGAACGCCGGGCTGTCGGCGCGGGACGTGGACGCGGTGGAGGCGCACGGCACCGGGACCACGCTCGGCGACCCGATCGAGGCCCAGGCGCTGCTGGCCACCTACGGCCAGGAGCGGGCCGGGGCGGAGCCGCTGTGGCTCGGCTCGGTGAAGTCCAACATCGGGCACGCCCAGGCGGCGGCGGGGGTGGCCGGCGTCATCAAGACGGTGATGGCGATGCGCAACGGCGTGCTGCCGCGCACCCTGCACCTCGACGGGGCGAATCCGCACGTCGACTGGGAGGCCGGCGCGGTGTCCCCGCTGACCGCCGCCCGGCCGTGGCCGGTGAGCGGGCGGCCGCGCCGGGCCGGAGTGTCGTCCTTCGGGGTGAGCGGCACCAATGCGCACCTCGTCCTGGAGGAGGCCGAGCCGGAGCAGACCGGACAGCCGGGGCCGGCCGACCCCGGCCCGGCCCGCGGGGCGACGCTGCCGTGGGTGCTCTCCGGCCGGACCGAGGCCGCGCTGCGCGCGCAGGCCGCACGGCTGTCGGAGCACCTGGACGGGCACCCCGGCCGGTCCGCCGCCGAGGTGGGGGCGGCGCTGGCGCGCACCCGTGCGACCTTCGACCACCGGGCCGTCCTCCTGGGGACGGACCCGGCCGGGTTCCGGGCAGGCCTGGCCGCGCTGGCGGCCGGCGAACCGGGGCCCGGCCTGGTCCGGGGCGTCGCCCGGGGGGACGCCCGGGTGGTGTTCGTGCTGCCGGAGCGGCCGGCGGAGCGCACCGACGGCGTGCTGCGCCTGCTGGACGCCTCGCCGCTGTTCGCGGAGCGGCTGGCCGCCTGCGACGCGGCGCTCGTGGAGGTCGCCGGCTGGTCCGCCACGCAGGTGCTGCGCGGGGCCGAGGGCGCGCCCGACCCGGCCCGCCCGGAGGTCGACCGCGCGGTGGGATGGGCCGTGCTGGTCGCCCTCGCCGGGTGGTGGCGGGGGCACGGGGTGGACCCGGCCGCCGTGGTCGCACCGGGCGACGGCGCCGGTGCGGCTGCGGGAGCCTGCGTCGCGCAGGCCCTCTCCCTGGCGGAGGGGGCGCGCGCGGCGGTGTCCGGCGGGCCGGTCGACCCGTCCGGTGCCCGGGTTCCGCTGCTGCCGGGCGATCCGGACGACGCGGTGCGCGACCTGCTGGAGCGCGGCCACACCCGGTTCGTCGCCCTCGGACCCGAGCAGGCCGCCCGGATCGCGGGCGCCGCGGACGGGAGGGTCCGGGTGGTCGGCGGCCCCGAGGGCCCCTTCGGCGACCCCGACGAGGCCCTCGCCGCCCAGGACCGGCTCCTCGCGGCCCTGGCCGAGCTGTACGTCCACGGCGGGCCGGCCGACTGGTCGGCGGCGTTCCCCGCCGCCGGGCTGCGCCCGGTCGACCTGCCGACCTACCCGTTCCAGCGCCGCCGCTACTGGCTGGAGGACGGACCGGCCGACCCCGACGTGGCCGCGGCCGGGCTCGCCCCGGCGGACCACCCGCTGCTCCGGGCCGCGGTGGAACTCCCCGCCGACGGAGGGCTGCTGTTCACCGGACGGCTGTCACCCGGCGAGCTGCCCTGGCTCGCCGACCACACCGTGCACGGGCGGGTGCTGCTCCCCGGCACCGCGGTGGTCGAGCTGGTCCGCTGGGCGGGCGCCCGGACGGGCTGCGCGCACATCGAGGAGCTGACCCTGCACGCCCCGCTGGAGCTCCCCGGCCGGGAGACCGCCCCGGAGGGCGGCGTCCGGATCAGGCTGGCCGTCGGCGTCCCGGACGGAGCCGGCCGCCGCCCGGTGGAGCTGTCCTCCCGCCCGGCCGGGCCCGAGGACGCCCCCTGGAGCCGGCACGCCACCGCCACGGTGTCCGCCGAGGAGCCGGCCCCGTCGTCGGACCTGGTCTCCTGGCCGCCGGCCGGCGCCGAGCCGGTCGAGCTCGACGGGTGCTACCGCCGCTTCGCCGGCCTCGGCATCGACTACGGTCCCGCCTTCCGCGGGCTGCGCGCGCTCTGGCGCCGCGGCGAGGAGGTGTTCGCCGAGGTGGCCCTGGCCGAGGCGGACCGGGCCGACGCCGCGCGGTACGGCCTCCACCCGGCCCTGCTGGACGCCGCGCTGCAGGCCGGTGCCGCCGCCGCGCCGACCGCGGGGCCGGTCCCGGTCCCGTTCGCCTGGCACGGCGTCTCGATCCGGGGGGCGGGCCCGACCGCGCTGCGGGTGCGGCTCGCGCCCGCCGGACCCGACGCGATGACCGTCGAGGCGGCCGACCCGGCGGGTGTCCCGGTGGCGTCGGTCGCGAGCCTGCGGTCCCGGACACTGCACGGTGACGCCACCGGCTCCCCCCTGCTGTGGCGGGTCCGATGGGCGCCGGTGCCGGCACCCCCGCAGCCGTCCGCCGTGCGGACGGCGGTGGTGGGCGCCGGGCTGCCGACGGCCTCCGCGCTCCGCTACCCGGACCTCACGGCCCTGGCCGCGGCCGGGACACCGGTACCGGACGTGGTGCTCGCACCCCTCCTGCCGGCCGGCGGCGAGCTGCCGGCCGCCGTCCACTCCGCCACCGCCGACGCGCTGTCGCTGGTGCGCGCCTGGCTCGCCGAGCCGCGGTTCGCCGCCGCGCGACTGGTCGTGGCCACCCGGGGCGCGCAGGCCGCGGGGGCCGACACCGCGTCACCCGACCTGGCCTCGGCGGCGGTCTGGGGACTGCTGCGGTCGGCCCTGTCCGAGCACCCCCGGCGTTTCGGCCTCCTGGACCTCGACGCGGCGGATCCCGCCGATCCCGCCGAGGCCGACCTGACCCGGGCGCTGGTCCTGGCCCGGGACGAACCGCAACTGGCGCTGCGCCGGTCCGACCTCCTGGCACCACGGCTGGTGGAGGCGGAACGGCCCGGCGGCGACAGCCCCTCCCCCGCCCCCTCCTTCGACCCGAACGGCACCGTCCTGGTCACCGGCGGCACGGGCACGCTCGGCTCGCTGCTCGCCCGGCACCTGGTCGTCCGCGGTGCCCGGCACCTCCTGCTGGCCGGGCGGCGGGGGGAGCGGGCGCCGGGCGCGGCCGAACTGGTCGCGGAGCTGACCGCGCTGGGGGCCGACGTCACGGTGGCCGCCTGCGACGTCTCCGACCGTGCGGCCCTGGCCGGCCTGCTGGGTTCGATCCCCGGGGAGCACCCGTTGACGGCCGTGGTGCACGCGGCCGGCGTGACCGACGACGGCCTGCTGACCGCGCTCACCCCCGAGCGGCTCGATGCCGTCCTGCGGCCGAAGGTGGACGCGGCCTGGCACCTGCACGAACTGACCCGCTCGCTGGGACTGGACGCTTTCGTCCTGTTCTCCTCCGCCTCCGGCGTCCTCGGTACCGCCGGCCAGGCCAACTACGCCGCGGCGAACGCCTTCCTGGACGCGCTCGCCCGGCAGCGCCAGGCCGAGGGCCTGCCGGGCCTGTCCCTCGCGTGGGGAATGTGGGCCGAGCGCAGCGCCCTGACCGAGCGTCTGAACACCCAGCAGACAGCCAAGTTGGAGCGGAGCGGGTTCGGCGCCCTCTCCGCGGAACAGGCACTTGATCTCTTCGACACCGCCCGTATGATGATCACTGAGCCGGTGCTGGTCCCGGTCCGGCTGGACCCCGCGGCGGTGCGGGGCCGGGCCGAACGGGGACAGGTCCCGTCGCTGCTGCGGGAACCGGTCGCGGAGCCGACTCCCGCCGCGGCTGCGGCAGCGGTTCCGGCGTCAGCGGTTCCGGCGGCGGACCCGGCGGCCGGCTTCGCGCAGCGCCTGCGGGCGATGCCGGAGTCCGAACGCCGGAGGGCCCTGCTCGACCTCGTCCGCACCCACGCGGCGGTCGTGCTGGCCGAGTCCGGCCCCGAGGACATCGACCCCGGTCAGGGCTTCGTCGACCTGGGCTTCGACTCGCTCGCCAACCTCGAACTCCAGGACCGGCTCCAGGAGGCCACCGGCCTCCAACTGCCCAGCACCCTGGTCTTCGACCACCCCACCGCGACGGCTCTGGCCGATCACCTCAGCGCCCGGTTCGGCGCCGAGGAGATGACGGAGGTGGGCCCCGCGCTCGCGGAACTCGACCGGCTGGAGGCGTTCCTGGCGCCCTTCACCGACGACGACCAAGCCCGGGCGGCGATCACCCACCGGCTGAGGGACCTCCTCTCCCGCTGGGACGACGACGGCCGGGACGGCGCCGACCGAACCGACCTCGCCTCGGCGACCGACGACGAACTCTTCGACGTACTCGACCAGTTGCGCGCCCGCTGAGGGCCGAACCCCGCACGGATCGACCCCCGCACCGGCTTTAGGAGCAGGCTCAAGTGGCACATGAAGACAAGCTTCGCGAGCACCTCCGGTGGGCTGCCGCCGAACTCGGCGAGACACGCCGCCGGGTGGCCGAGCTGGAGGCCGCCGACCGCGAGCCGATCGCGATCGTCGGAATGAGCTGCCGCTACCCGGGCGGGGTCCGGACCCCGGAGGAGCTGTGGGAGCTGGCGGCCGCCGGACGGGACGCCGTCGGTGCGCCACCCGCCGAACGCGGCTGGCGCACCGAGGACTTCTACGACCCCGACGGCCTGCGCCCCGGCACCTCCTACGTCTGCGAGGGCGGCTTCCTCGACGACGCCGACCGGTTCGACCCCGGGTTCTTCGACATCAGCCCGCGCGAGGCGCTGGCGATGGACCCCCAGCAGCGGCTGCTGCTGGAGACCGCGTGGGAGGCGTTCGAGCGCGCGGACATTCCCCCCGCGACGGTGCGCGGCACCCGGGTCGGGGTGTTCACCGGCCTGATGTACCACGACTACGGCACCCGGCTGACCTCGGTGGACGAGTCGGTCGCGGGCTTCCTGGGCAGCGGCACCGCGGGCAGCGTCGCGTCCGGACGGATCGCCTACGCGCTCGGGCTGGAGGGGCCGGCGGTGACCGTGGACACGGCCTGCTCCTCCTCCCTGGTGGCCCTCCACCTCGCCGCCCAGGCCGTCCGACGCGGCGACTGCACGATGGCGCTGGCCGGCGGCGTCACGGTGATGGCCACGCCCGACACCTTCGTCGAGTTCAGCCGGCAGGGCGGCCTCGCCCGGGACGGGCGCTGCAAGTCCTTCGCGGCCGCCGCCGACGGCACCGCCTGGGGCGAGGGCGCCGGCATGCTGCTGGTCGAGCGGCTCTCCGACGCCCGCCGCAACGGGCACCCGGTGCTCGCCGTACTGCGCGGCTCCTCGGTGAACCAGGACGGTGCCAGCAGCAGCCTCTCCGCGCCCAACGGCCCCTCGCAGCAGCGGGTGATCCGGGCCGCCCTCGCCGAGGCCGACCTGTCACCGGACCTGATCGACGCGGTGGAGGCGCACGGCACGGGCACCCGGTTGGGCGACCCGATCGAGGCGCAGGCCCTGCTCGCCACCTACGGCAAGGACCGGCCGGCCGAACGGCCGCTGCTGCTGGGCTCGTTGAAGTCCAACATCGGCCACACCCAGGCCGCGGCCGGGGTCGGCGGCGTGATCAAGATGGTGCTGGCGATGCGGCACGGCGTGCTGCCGCGCACGCTGCACGTCGACGAGCCCACCCCGCACGTCGACTGGTCCTCCGGCGCCGTCGAACTGCTCACCGAGGCACGGGAATGGCCGCGGACGGGGCGGCCCCGGCGGTCGGCCGTGTCCTCGTTCGGGGTCAGCGGGACGAACGCACACGTGATCCTGGAGGAGGCACCGGCGGAAGAACCGGCCGAGCAGCCGAGCGAGCAGCCGGCGGTTGCTCCGGCCGCGGTCGGCGGCGCCGCGCTGCCGTGGGTGCTGTCCGCCCGGGACGAGCGGGCCCTGCGCGCCCAGGCCGAGCGGCTGCGGGCGGCGGTCGAGGCTCACCCGGAGTGGGAGCCGGCCGCAGTGGCCGCGGCCCTGGTGTCGGGCCGGTCGGCGTTCGAGCAGCGGGCGGTGGTGATCGGCGAGGACCGCGCGGAGCTGCTGAGCGGCCTCACCGCCGTCGCCGACGGCACCGCCGCGCCGGGGGTCGTGGTGGGCGGCGGCAGCTTCGACCGTCCGGTGTTCGTGTTCCCCGGACAGGGCTCGCAGTGGATCGGCATGGGCGCCGAACTCCTCGACACCTCACCCGTGTTCGCCGCCTCCATCGCCCGTTGCCAGGACGCCCTCGCGCCGCACATCGACTGGTCGCTGACGGACGCCCTACGCGGCACCCTCGACCTCGCACGCGTCGACATCGTCCAACCCACCCTCTTCGCCGTCATGGTCGCCCTCGCCGAACTCTGGCAGTCCCTCGGCATCCACCCCGCCGCCGTCATCGGCCACTCCCAAGGCGAGATAGCCGCCGCCACCATCGCCGGCGCCCTCACCCTCGAAGACGGCGCCCGCATCGCCGCCCTGCGCAGCCGCGCCATCCTCACCATCAGCGGACACGGCGGCATGGCCTCCCTCCCCCTCAACCACCACGACACCGTCGAACTGCTGACCGCCTGGGACGGACGACTCAGCATCGCCGCCCACAACGGCCCCACCACCACCGTCATCGCCGGCGACCACGACGCCCTCGACCAACTCCTCACCCACTGCGACGAAACCGGCATCCGCGCCCGCCGCATCGACGTCGACTACGCCTCCCACACCCACCACGTCGAAACCATCCGCCAACACCTCGCCGAACAACTCGCCGGCATCACCCCGACGGAAGCCACCATCCCCTTCTACTCCACCGTCACCGGCGAACGAATCGACACCACCCAACTCAACGCGGACTACTGGTACACCAACCTCCGCCAACCCGTCCTCCTCACCGACGCGCTGCGCTCCGCCCTCACCGACGGCCACCACACCTTCATCGAGGCCAGCCCCCACCCCGTCCTCACCACCACCGTCCAGGACACCGCCGAAGCCGCCGACCAGCCCGCCGTCACCACCGGCACCCTCCGCCGCAACGAAGGCGGCCTCCGCCGACTGCTCACCTCGGCCGCCGAGATCCACACCCACGGCCTCCCCGTCGACTGGACGGCCCTCCTCCCCACCGACGGCCCCCACCACCTCGACCTCCCCACCTACCCCTTCCAGCGCGAACGCTTCTGGCTCGACGCCCCCGCAGCCGCCGGAGACGTCCGCGCCGCCGGCCTCACCGCCGCCGACCACCCCCTCCTCAGTGCCCTGCTCCCCCTCGCCGACGACGACGAGCACGTCCTCACCGGCCTGCTCTCCGCCACCACCCACCCCTGGCTCGCCGACCACGCCGTCTTCGGCACCGCGCTCCTCCCCGGCACCGCCCTCGTCGAACTCGCCCTCCACGCGGGCGACCGCACCGGCTGCGACGTCCTCGACGAACTCACCCTCCAGGCACCCCTGTTGCTCCCGGAGGACGGATCGGTCCAGCTCCAGCTCCGGGTCGGCCCCGCAGCCGAGGACGGACGGCGCCCCGTCTCCGTCCACTCCCGCCCGGACCGCCCCGACGCCCCCTGGACCCGGCACGCGACCGGCGTCCTGGCCACCGACGCCGAGCAGCCGGCCTGGGATCTCACCGCCTGGCCACCGGCCGGCGCGCTGCCGGTGGACCTCACGGACCTCTACCCGCGCCTGGCCGCCGACGGCCTCGGCTACGGTCCGGCGTTCCAGGGCCTGCACGCGCTCTGGCGCCAGGGCGAGGAGCTGTTCGCCGAGGTGCGGCTGCCGCGCGAACAGCACGACGCGGCCGCCGAGTTCGGCCTGCACCCCGCCCTGCTGGACGCGGCCCTGCACGCGGTCGCAGCCGCGGCCCCGGGCGAGGTGCGACTGCCGTTCTCCTGGAGCGGCGTCTCCCTGTACGCCACCGGCGCGACCGCCCTCCGGGTACGGCTGTCACCGGCCGGGGGCGACGCGGTCACCCTCGCGGTGGCCGACGGAAGCGGCGCGCCGGTCGCCCGGGCGGCGTCGCTGGCGAGCCGCCCGGTGGACCGCGAGCAGCTGCGATCCGCGGCCGACGACGGCGCGGACCCGCTGCTGGGTGTGGACTGGACCGAAGTGCCGCCCCCGCCCGGGGCACCGGCCGGACGCTGGGTCCTGCTCGGCACCGACCGCCTCGGGCTGCCCGACGACCTGCGGCTCGGCACGCATCCCGACCTCACCGCCCTCGCCGGGACCGTGGCGGCCGGTGCGACGGTCCCGGACGCCGTCCTGGTCACCTGCGCGGGCCCTGAGTCGCCGGACGACGCCCCCGCCGCCGCGCGCGAGGCCGTCGGCCGAATCCTGACGGTCATTCAGGACTGGCTGACGAACGAGCAGTTCGCCGCCTCCCGGCTCGTCGTGCTGACCAGGGGCGCGGTGGCGGCCACCGACGGCGAAAGCGTGCCGGACCTCGCCCACGCCGCGGTGTGGGGCCTGGTGCGCTCCGCCCAGACCGAGCATCCGGGCCGCTTCGTCCTCCTCGACCTGGACGGGCACCCTGACGGGCTGCCGCTCACCCTGGCCGCCGCGCTCGCCACCGCCGAGCCCCAACTCGCGCTCCGCCAGGGCGTCCTGCTCGCCCCGCGGCTCGTCCGGGCGAGCACCGGCCGGCTGCTGGAGCCCCCGGCGGACACGCCCGGCTGGCGCCTGGACACCACCGCGAAGGGCACGCTGGAGAACCTCGCCCTCCTCCCCCACCCGGCGGCCTCCGCACCGCTCGGCCCCGGCCAGGTCCGGCTGGCCGTACGGGCTGCCGGCATGAACTTCCGCGACGTGCTGCTCGGCCTGGGCATGGTCGACCAGGACGTCATGGGCGGGGAAGCCGCCGGCGTCGTGCTGGAGACCGGCCCCGGCGTCACCGCGTTCGCCCCGGGCGACCGCGTGATGGGGATGGTGCCCGGCTCGTTCGGGCCGGTCGCCGTGGTCGACCAGCGGCTGCTCGTCCCGCTCCCCGCACGCTGGACGTTCACCGAGGGGGCCTCGGTGCCGATCGCCTTCCTGACCGCCTACTACGGCCTGGTCGACCTCGCCGGGCTGGGCGCCGGCGAGTCGGTGCTGATCCACTCGGCGACCGGCGGCGTCGGCCTGGCGGCGATCCAACTGGCCCGCCACCTGGGCGCCGAGGTGTTCGCCACGGCCAGCCCGGCCAAGTGGGGCACCCTGCGCGCGCTCGGCATCCCGCCCGAGCGGATCGCCCCCTCGCGCAGTCTCGACTTCGAGCAGCGGGTCCGCGCCGCCGCCGGGGACCGGGGCGTGGACGTGGTGCTCAACTCCCTCGCCCACGAGTTCGTCGACGCCTCCTTGCGGCTGCTCGCCGACGGCGGGCGGTTCGTGGAGATGGGCAAGACCGACATCCGCGACGCGGCCGAGGTCACCGCCGCCCACCCCGGCACCTCCTACCTCTGGTTCGACCTGATCGAGGCCGGCTACGACCGGATCGGCCGGATGATGGCCGAGCTCATGCCGCTGTTCGAACGCGGGGTGCTCCGTCCGATCCCCGCCCGCACCTGGGACGTGCGGCGGGCGCTGGACGCGTTCCGTTTCATGGGCCAGGCCCGGCACGTCGGCAAGGTGGTGCTCACCATGCCGGCGGTCCCGGACCCGGACGGCACCGTGCTGATCACCGGCGGCACCGGCGCGCTCGGCGCACTGGTGGCCCGGCAGCTGGTCACCGAGCACGGCGTGCGGCACCTGCTGCTGCTCGGCCGCCGCGGCCCCGAGGCCCCGGGCGCCGCCGAACTCACCGCCGAACTCACCGACCTGGGCGCCCGGGTGACCGTCACCGCCTGCGACACCGCCGACCGCGAAGACCTCGCCCGGGCCCTCGCCGCCGTCCCCGCCGACCACCCGCTCACCGCCGTCGTCCACGCCGCCGGCGTGCTGGACGACGCGGTGGTCGCCTCGCTGACGCCGGCCCAGGTCTCGGCCGTGATGCGCCCCAAGGCGGACGCCGCCTGGCACCTGCACGAGCTGACCCGCGACGCGGACCTCGGCGCCTTCGTCCTGTTCTCCTCCTCGGCGGCCGTCCTGGGCGGCCCCGGCCAGGGCAACTACGCCGCCGCCAACGCCTTCCTCGACGCGCTCGCCCGGCGCCGCCGCGCCGAGGGGCTGCCGGGCCTGTCGATCGCCTGGGGCCTGTGGGAGCGGGCCAGCGGCATGACCGGCCACCTCGGCAGCACCGACCTGGCCAGGCTGCGGCGCTCGGGGGTGAGCCCGCTGTCCGACGGCGACGGCGTGTCGATGTTCAGCGCGGCACTGCCCTCCGACCGGGACCAGCTGGTGGCGATGAAGCTCGACGTCGCGACCGCCCGTACCGCCTTCCAGTCCGGCTCGGTGCCGCCGTTGCTGCGCCGGCTGGTCGGCGCCGGCACCAGGCGCACGGCGGCGGCCACCGGAACGGACGACGGGCCGGCCCCGGCCCTGCGGCTGGCCGCCCTGCCCGAGGCTGAACGCACCCGCGCGCTGCTGGAACTGGTGCTCACCAACGCGGCGGTGGTACTCGGCCACGCCACGGGCGGGGCCGTCCAGCCGGACCGGGCGTTCAAGCAGCTCGGCTTCGACTCGCTCACCGCCGTCGAGCTGCGCAACCGGCTCAACCTCGCCACCGGACTCCGGCTGCCCGCCACCCTGGTCTTCGACCATCCGACGCCGGACGCCCTGGCCGCCTTCCTCCGGACCGAGCTGGCCCCGGCCGAGCCCGCCGCCGGTCGGCCGGCCTCCGACGGCGAGATCAGCCGGCTCCTGGCGACCGTCCCGCCCGCCCGGCTGCGCGCCGCCGGCCTGCTCGACGCCCTGCTGGCACTGGCCGGCGCCGGACCGGAGGAGCCGCCGGCCGAACCGGACGGGGACCTCGACGAGATCGACGCCATGGACGCCGACGACCTGATCGGCCTGGCTTTCGGCACCACTGACCTCTGATCGCGCTCGGACTGCGGAGAACCAACGATGGCTGCATCACAGGCTGGATCCCAGGAGAACAGGGTGCTGGAGGCGCTCCGGCTCTCCCTCAAGGAGAACAAGCGGCTCCAGCAGCAGAACCACCGGCTGACCGAGGCCCGGCACGAGCCGATCGCGATCGTCGGCATGGCGTGCCGCTTCCCCGGTGACGTCGACAGCCCCGAGGAGCTGTGGCGCCTGGTGTCCGACGGCCGCGACGCCCTGTCCGGCTTCCCGACGGAACGCGGCTGGGACGCCGAGGAGTTGTACGACCCGGACCCCGACCGGGCCGGCCGCAGCTACGTCCGGACGGGCTGCTTCGTCCGCGGCGCGGAACGGTTCGACGCCGCCTTCTTCGGGATCAGCCCGCGCGAGGCGCTCGCCATGGACCCGCAGCAGCGCCTCCTGCTGGAGACCTCCTGGGAGGTCTTCGAACGCGCCGGCATCGACCCGGAGTCCGTGCGCGGCACCGCGACCGGCGTGTTCGTCGGCGCCTCCCCGCTCGGCTACGCCTCCGACCCGCGCGGCGCGGAGGGCTCCGAGGGCTACCTGCTGACCGGGACCACCGTCAGCGTCGCCTCCGGCCGGCTCGCCTACACCTTCGGGCTGGAGGGCCCGGCGGTGACGGTGGACACCGCGTGCTCCTCCTCGCTCGTGGCCCTGCACCTGGCCGGCCGGGCGCTGCGCGACGGCGAGTGCTCGATGGCACTGGTCGGCGGCGCGGCGGTGATGGCGGCACCCCACATGTTCATCGAGTTCAGCCGTCAGCGCGGCCTCGCCCCCGACGGGCGCTGCAAGGCCTTCGCGGGCGCGGCCGACGGCACCGCCTGGGGCGAGGGCGTCGGCGTGCTGCTGGTCGAGCGGCTCTCCGACGCCCGCCGCAACGGGCACCCGGTGCTCGCCGTGGTCCGCGGCTCCGCCGTCAACCAGGACGGCGCCTCCAACGGCCTGACCGCGCCGAGCGGACCGGCCCAGCAGCGGGTGATCCGGGCCGCGCTCGCGGACGCCCGGCTCAGCGCCGCCGACGTGGACGCCGTGGAGGCCCACGGCACCGGCACCCGGCTCGGCGACCCGATCGAAGCGCAGGCCCTGCTCGCCACCTACGGCCAGGACCGGCCCGCCGAACGGCCGCTCTGGCTCGGCTCGGTGAAGTCCAACATCGGCCACACCCAGCTCGCCGCGGGCGTCGCCGGCGTCATCAAGACGGTGATGGCGATGCGCCACGGCGTCCTGCCCGCCACCCTGCACGTCGACGAGCCCACTCCGCAGGTCGACTGGTCCCGCGGCGCGGTCGAACTGCTCACCGAGCGGCGCGACTGGCCTGCCGTCGACCGCCCTCGGCGGGCCGCCGTCTCCTCGTTCGGCATCAGCGGCACCAACGCCCACGTGATCCTGGAACAGCACGTCGAGGACCAGCCCGTGGAGGAGCGGCCCGTGGAGGAGCGGCCCGTCGGGGAACCGCCCGCCCCCGGCGGCCGCACCGCACCCACCGCGACCCCGTGGCTGCTGTCGGCCCGGAGCCCGGAGGCCCTGCGCGCCCAGGCCGGTCGGCTGGCCGACGCCGCGGCCGCCGCCCCGGAGTGGGCGGCCGCGGACGTCGCGTGGACACTGGCCACCGCCCGGGCCGGCCTCGACCACCGCGCGGTGGTGCTCGGGACCGGCCGCGAGGAGCTGCTCGCCGGCCTCGACGCGCTGCGCCGGGGCGACGACGCGCCCGACCTCGTCCAGGGCTCGGCCACCCGCACCGGCAAGCTGGCGTTCCTGTTCACCGGCCAGGGTGCCCAGCGCGCCGGCGCCGGCCGCGAACTGTACCGGCGTTTCCCGGTGTTCGCCGCCGAACTGGACCGGGTGTGCGACCTGCTGACGAAGCGGAGCGGCCTGCCGGTTCGCGAGGTGCTGCTCGCCGAGGAGGGGGCGCCGGGGGCGGACCGGCTGGACGAGACGGCCTTCACCCAGTCCGCCCTGTTCGCGCTGGAGGTGGCGCTGTTCCGGCTGCTCGAATCCTGGGGCCTGCGGCCGGACTTCGTCCTCGGGCACTCGATCGGGGAACTCGCGGCGGCCCACGTCGCCGGGGTGTTCTCGCTGGAGGACGCGGTCACGGCGGTGGCCGCCCGCGGCCGCCTGATGCAGCGGCTCCCCGCCGGCGGCGCGATGGTGGCGGTGGAGGCGACGGAGCAGGAGGTGACCGCCCTGCTGACCGACCTGCTGACCGACCTGCCGGCCGGCGCGGCCGGCATCGCCGCCGTCAACGGGCCCCGCTCCGTCGTGCTCTCCGGCGAGGAGGACGCGGTCGTAACGATCGTCGAGCAGCTGAGCGCGCAGGGCCGCCGGACGAAGCGGCTGACCGTCAGCCACGCCTTCCACTCCGCCCGCATGGAGGGCATGCTCGCCCCGTTCCGCGAGGTGCTCGACGGCCTCACGCTGCACGAGCCGACGATCCCGGTCGTCTCCAACCTCACCGGCCGGCCGGCCGCCGCCGAGCGGATCCGCACGTCGGAGTACTGGGTCCGGCACGTGCGCGAGGGCGTGCGCTTCCACGACGGCGTCCGGCACCTGCTCGACCAGGGCGTGACGACCTTCCTGGAACTCGGCCCCGACGGCGTGCTGTCCGCCATGGTCCGGCAGAGTGCCGGGGACGGGACCGGGGACGTCGCCGCGGCGCCGCTGCTGCGCCGCGGCCGCCCGGAGTCGGACACCGTGCTCGGCGCGGTCGCCCGGGCCCACGCGCGCGGCACCCGGGTGGACTGGCCGGCACTGCTCACCGAACTGGTCGGCCCCGCCGGCCACCGGCCGGACCTGCCGACGTACGCGTTCCAGGGCGAGCGGTACTGGCTGGCCCCCGCCGACGGAACACCCGCCGAGGCCGCCGAACTGGGCGTGGCGAGCGCCGGGCATCCGCTGCTCGGCGCCGTCGTCGCCCCGGCCGAGGGCGGCGGGCTGCTCCTCACCGGCCGGCTGTCGACCCACACCCACCGCTGGCTCGCCGACCACGTGGTGCTGGGCAGCACAGTGGTGCCCGGCACCGCGTACCTGGAACTGGCGCTGCACGCGGCCCGGCTGGCCGGCTGCACGACGGTCGAGGAACTCGACCAGGAGGCGCCGCTGATCCTCGCCGGCGCCGGGACGGCCCAGGTGCAGGTGACGGTCGGCGCGGCCGACGGGTCGGGCCGACGGCCGATCGGCGTGTACGCGCGGCCGGACGACACCGCGGACTGGACCCGGCACGCGGCCGGCACGCTGGCCGCCGGGGACGGCGGCGCGGGCTGGCGGCCGACCGGCGTCTGGCCGCCCGAGGGCGCCGAGCCGGTGGACCTCGACGGCTTCTACTCCGCCGTCGCCCGTGACGGTTTCGACTACGGCCCGTCGTTCCGGGGCCTGCGGGCGATGTGGCGCGCGGGCGAGGACGTGTACGGCGAGGTCGCCCTGCCCGAGTCGGAACGGAACCGGGCGGACGGGTACGGGGTCCACCCCGCCCTGCTCGACGCCGCCCTGCACGCGGGCCTGGTCGGGAACACCGGCGAGCAGGTCCTGCTGCCCTTCGCCTGGAACAACGTGCGGGTGCACCGGCCCGGCGCGGTCGCCCTGCGGCTGCGGCTGGCCCCGGCCGGACCGGACGCGATGTCCCTGGACGTGGCCGACGGGACCGGCGCGCCGGTCGCCTCGGTCGGCGCCCTGCGGGCCCGTCCGGTCTCGCTCGACCAACTCCGCGCGGCGGCCCGGGCCGGGCTGGGCGACGCGCTGTTCCGGGTCGAGTGGGCTCCCCTCCCGGCCGCGGACGGCGTCGAACGGGAGCGCGGCCGATGGGCCGTGCTCGGGGACGGTGCCGGGTTCCCCGGTCTCGACCGCCACCCCGACCTCACGGCCCTCGGCGAGGCCGTCACCGCGGGACTGCCGGTGCCGGACGCGGTCGTCCTGCCCCTGCCGGACACCACGGGCGACCTCCCCGCGGCGGTGCGCGCGGCCCTGCGCCGGACGTGGTCCACGCTGACCACGTGGGCGGCGGACGACCGGTTCGCGGCCTCACGGCTGGTCCTGGTGACGCACGGCGCGGTGGCCGCCGACCGGACGGAGGCGGGCGACCCCGCCACCGGCCGGGCCGCGGCCGCGGACGTCCCGAACCTCGCCCACGCGCCGCTGTGGGGTCTCGTCCGGGCCGCCCAGGCCGAGCAGCCCGACCGCTTCGTCCTGCTCGACCTCGACCACCCCGCCGACCTCAACCGTGACGGCCTCGACAACCGTGACGGCCTCGACCCGGACGGCGGCGCGGACACCACCGCGGCACTGGACCGGGCGGCCGTCGGCGGCGAACCGCAGCTCGCCCTGCGCGCCGGCACCGTCCTGGCCCCGCGCCTGGTACCCGCCCGCCCGGCGACGACCGAAGCAGCCGACACGGCCGCCGCGCTCGACCCGGACGGCACCGTGCTGATCACCGGCGGCACCGGCGCGCTCGGCTCGCTGCTCGCCCGGCACCTGGTCACCGCGTACGGCGTGCGGCACCTGCTGCTGCTCGGCCGCCGCGGCCCCGAGGCCCCCGGAGCGGCCGAACTCACCGCCGAACTCACCGACCTGGGCGCCCGGGTGACCGTCACCGCCTGCGACACCGCCGACCGCGAAGACCTCGCCCGAGCCCTGGCCGCCGTACCCGCCGACCACCCGCTCACCGCCGTCGTGCACGCCGCCGGCGTGGTCGCGGACGGGGCACTGGCCTCCCTCACCGAGGAACGCTTCGAGGCCGTGCTCCGCCCGAAGACGGACGCCGCCTGGCACCTGCACGAACTCACCCGGGACGCCGGCCTCGCCGCGTTCGTGTTGTTCTCCTCCGCCACGGCCACCCTCGGCGGTGCCGGCCAGGGCGGCTACGCGGCGGCGAACGCCTTCCTCGACGCCCTCGCCCAGCACCGCGCCGCGCGGGGCTTGCCCGCCCGGTCGCTGGCCTGGGGCCCGTGGCAGCAGGACCGGGGCATGGCGGGCACGCTCGACGAGGCCACGCTCGGCCGGATGCGGCGCTCGGGCGTCCTCCCGCTCGGCCCGCAGGACGGCCTGGCCCTGTTCGACGCGGCGCTCGCCGCACCCGACCCGACCTCGCTGCCGGTCCGATTGGACCCCGCCGCGCTGCGCCAGGCCGGCCCCGACCTCCCGCCGCTGCTGCGCGGGCTGGCCGGCCCGTCCGCCGCCCCCGCCCACCGACCGGACGCCGCGGCGGCCGACGGCCTGCGGCAGCGGCTCGCCGGGCTGTCCGACGCGGAGCGCGAACGCGCCCTGCTGGACCTGGTGCGCGCTCAGGTGGCCGTGGTGCTGGGCCACTCGGCCCCGGCGGCGGTGGGCGCGGACCGGGCGTTCGGCGACCTCGGCTTCGACTCGCTGACCGCGGTCGAACTGCGCAACCGCCTCACCACCGCCTCGGGGCTGCGCCTGCCGGCCACGCTCGTCTTCGACTACCCGACGGCGGCGGAACTCGCCCGCTACCTGGACGCGGAACTCCCGCGCGAGGACGCGCCCTCGGCCGCACCGGTCCTCGCAGAGCTGGACCGCCTCGAAGCCGTGCTCGCCGGGGTCGGCGCCGACCACCCCGAGCGGGCCCGGATCGCCGAACGGCTGCGGGCCGTGACCGACCGCTGGAGCCCGCGGTCCGGGCCGGCGGACGACCCGTCCGCCGGCACCGGACTGGAGTTGGAGTCCGCCGACGACGACGAGGTCTTCGACTTCATCACCAACGAGCTCGGCATCTCCTGACTCCTCCCGCCGGCGCCACCGCCGACCAGCCGTCCTGTTCCTGTTCCATCCGAAGGGGTAGCGCCACTGTGGCCAGCGAGACCGAGGACAAGCTCCGTTACTTCCTCAAGCGGGTGACCGCCGACCTCCAGGAGACGCGCCGCCGGCTCCAGGAGACGGAGACCGTCGCGGCCGAACCGATCGCGATCGTCGGCATGGCCTGCCGCTACCCCGGCGGCGCCGACTCCGCCGAACGGCTGTGGCAGCTGGTCGCGGACGGCCGGGACGCCGTCACCCCGTTCCCCGCCGACCGCGGCTGGGACGTGGAGTCGCTGTACGACCCGGACCCCGACCGGGCCGGCCACACCTACGCCCGCGAGGGCGGCTTCGTGGACGGTGCCGACCGGTTCGACGCCGGGTTCTTCGGCATCGGCCCGCGCGAGGCGCTGGCGATGGACCCGCAGCAGCGGCTGCTGCTGGAGACCTCCTGGGAGGCCTTCGAGCGGGCCGGCATCGCCCCCGAGTCCCTGCGCGGCAGCCGGACCGGCGTCTTCATGGGCGCGGGACAGGTCGACTACGCGGCACTCGCCCAGCGGGCCACGGAGAGCCTGGAGGGGTACCTGCTCTCGGGCGGCGCGGCAAGCGTCATCTCGGGCCGGCTGTCGTACGTGTTCGGCCTGGAGGGCCCGGCGATCACGGTGGACACCGCGTGCTCCTCGTCGCTGGTCGCGCTCCACCTGGCCTGCCAGTCGCTACGCAGGGGCGAGTGCTCGACCGCCCTCGCCGGCGGCGCGGCGGTCATGGCCGCCCCCGGCATGTTCGTCGAGTTCAGCCGCCAGCGCGGCCTCGCCCCCGACGGGCGCTGCAAGGCCTTCGCGGCCACCGCCGACGGCACCGGCTGGGGCGAGGGCGTCGGCGTCCTCCTACTGGAACGGCTCTCCGACGCCCAGCGCAACGGGCACCAAGTCCTCGCCGTCATCCGCGGCTCCGCCGTCAACCAGGACGGCGCCTCCAACGGACTCACCGCACCCAACGGGCCGTCGCAGCAACGGGTCATCCGGCAGGCCCTCGACAACGCCCGGCTCACCACCGCCGACGTCGACGCGGTCGAGGCCCACGGCACGGGCACTACGCTCGGCGACCCGATCGAAGCGCAGGCCCTGCTCGCCACCTACGGCAAGGACCGCCCGGCCGCACGCCCCCTGTGGCTGGGCTCGGTGAAGTCCAACATCGGGCACACCCAGGCCGCGGCGGGCGCGGCGGGCGTCATCAAGATGGTGATGGCGATGCGGAACGGCGTACTGCCGCAGACGCTGCACGTCAACGAGCCGACCCCACACGTCGATTGGGCCTCGGGAGCGGTGTCGCTGCTGACCGAGCCGAGGGAGTGGCCCGAGGAGGACGGGCGTCCGCGACGGGCGGGTGTGTCGGCGTTCGGAGCGAGCGGGACGAACGCGCACGTGATCCTCGAAGAGGCGCCGGCTGCTTCGCCCGCCGCCTCGCCGGAGGACCCCGCCACCGACTCGCCGTTCCCCGTGGTGCCGTGGGTGCTCTCCGCCCGCGACGAGCAGGCATTGCGGGCCCAGGCAGGGCAGTTGGCCGCGTTCCTCCAGGACCACCCCGACACCGACCTGCGGGCCGTCGGCCACACCCTCCTCACCGGACGGGCCCACCTGGACCACCGGGCCGTCGCCATCGGACAGAACCACGCCGAACTACTGAGCGGCCTCGCTGCCATCGCCGACGGCACCGCTCCCATCGGCAGCGGCAGCTACGAGCGCCCGGTGTTCGTGTTCCCCGGGCAGGGCTCGCAGTGGATCGGCATGGGAGCCGAACTCCTCGACACCTCAACGGTGTTCGCGGGATCCATAGCCCGTTGCCAGGAGGCGCTCGCGCCGCACATCGACTGGTCGCTGACGGATGCCCTGCGCGGCACCCTCGACCTCGGGCGGGTCGACGTCGTCCAGCCCACGTTGTTCGCCGTCATGGTCGCCCTCGCCGAGCTCTGGCAGTCCCTCGGCATCCACCCCGCCGCCGTGATCGGCCACTCCCAGGGCGAGATCGCCGCCGCCACCATCGCCGGAGCCCTCACCCTCGACGACGGCGCCCGGATCGCCGCCCTGCGCAGCCGCGCCATCCTCGCCATCAGCGGACACGGCGGCATGGCCTCCATCCCCCTCGGCCACCACGACACCGTCGAACTGTTGAAGGCCTGGGACGGACGGCTCAGCATCGCCGCCCACAACGGCCCCACCACCACCGTCATCGCCGGCGACCACGACGCCCTCGACCAACTCCTCACCCACTGCGACGAAACCGGCATCCGCGCCCGCCGCATCGACGTCGACTACGCCTCCCACACCCACCACGTCGAAACCATCCGCCAACACCTCGCCACCGAACTCGCCGGCGTCACCCCCAAGCCCGCCGACATCCCCCTCTACTCCACCGTCACCGGCGAACGAATCGACACCACCCGCCTCGACGCGCACTACTGGTACACCAACCTCCGCCAACCCGTCCTCCTCACCGACGCGCTGCGCTCCGCCCTCACCGACGGCCACACCACCTACCTCGAAATCAGCCCCCACCCCGTCCTCACCCCCGCCATCGAGGAGACCCTCGACACCACAACCCCCACCCTCATCACCGGCACCCTCCGCCGCAACGAAGGAACCTGGACCCGCCTCCTCACCTCCGCCGCCCACCTCCAGACCCACGGCCACCCCGTCGACTGGACCCCCTACCTCGCCCCCGGCACCCACCCCGACCTCCCCACCTACCCCTTCCAACGCAGCCGTTACTGGGTGGACACCGTCGGGACGGCCGCGCCGACCGCCGAGCCGGACGAAGGCACCGCGGGTTCGGCCGGGGCGCAGCTGCGCCGTCGCCTCACCGAACTGGCCGAACCCGACCGCGAGCGCCTGCTGTTGGACCTGGTGGAGTCCCACGCGACCGCTGTCCTCGGCCTCACCGGTCCGATCCCGCCGGGGCGCTCGTTCCACGAGCTGGGGTTCGTCTCGCTCACCGCGGTCGAGCTGCGCAACCGGCTGATCGCCGTCACCGGTCTCCGGCTCCCGGCGGCCGTCGCCTTCGACCATCCGACGCCCGAGGCCCTGGGCCGCCACCTGCTCGGCCGGCTCGCGGGCACCGAGGCCCCGGCCGACGAGGCGCCGCCCGTTCCCACGAGGGCCGGTGACGACGAGGAGCCCATCGCGATCGTCGCCATGGCCTGTCGCTACCCGGGCGAGGTGCGCAGCCCCGAGGACCTGTGGCGGCTGGTCGCGGACGGCCGCGACGCGATCACGCCGTTCCCGGGCAACCGGGGCTGGGACCTCGACAACCTCTACGACCCGGACCCGGACCGCCCCGGCCGCACCTACACCCGCGAGGGCGGCTTCCTCCATGACGCCGACCGCTTCGACGCCGCCTTCTTCGGCATCGGCCCGCGCGAGGCCCTCGCCATGGACCCGCAGCAGCGGCTGCTGCTGGAGACCTCCTGGGAGGCCTTCGAGCGCGCCGGGATCGACCCGGAGTCCCTGCGCGGCAGCCGGACCGGCGTCTTCGCCGGCAGTAGCGGCCAGGACTACCACCTGCTGGCCCAGGAGTCCGCGGACGGCCTGGAGGGCTACCTGCTGACCGGCAACGCGGCGAGCGTCATCTCCGGTCGGCTCGCCTACACCTACGGGCTGGAGGGTCCGGCCCTGACGGTGGACACCGCGTGCTCCTCCTCCCTGGTCGCCCTGCACCTGGCCTGCCGCTCGCTGCGCGCCGGCGAGAGCACGCTCGCGCTCGCGGGGGCCGTCACGGTGCTGTCCACTCCGCAGGCGTTCATCGGTTTCAGCCGGCAGCGCGGGTTGGCCCCGGACGGCCGGTGCAAGCCGTTCGCCGCCGCGGCCGACGGCACCGCCTGGGGCGAGGGTGCGGGTGTGCTGCTGCTGGAACGGCTGTCCGATGCCCGCCGCAACGGGCATCCGGTGCTGGCCGTGATCCGCGGCTCGGCGACCAACCAGGACGGTGCGAGCAACGGCCTGTCCGCGCCCAACGGCCCCTCCCAGCAGCGGGTGATCCGGCAGGCCCTGGCCAGCGCCGGGCTGGCACCGGACGAGGTGGACGCGGTCGAGGCGCACGGGACGGGCACTCCGCTCGGGGACCCGATCGAGGCCGAGGCCCTGCTCGCGACGTACGGGCGGGACCGGTCGGCGGAACGGCCGCTGTGGCTGGGCTCGGTGAAGTCCAACATCGGGCACACCGCGGCGGCCGCCGGCATGGCGGGTGTGATCAAGATGGTGAAGGCGATGGAGCACGGCGTCCTGCCGCCCACGCTGCACACCGACGCCCCCACCCCGCACGTGGACTGGTCCTCCGGAGCGGTCGCCCTGCTCACCGAGCCGGTGGTCTGGCCGGAGGGGGGCCGTCCCCGGCGCGCGGGCGTGTCCGCCTTCGGCATCAGCGGCACCAACGCCCACGTGGTCCTCGAACAGGCCCCGGCGGTGCCCGGACAGCCGCGCCCGGCCGACGCGTCCGGGGGCGACGCGCCGCAGGCCCCGACGGAGCACGGGGCGCCGGCCGAACCCGCACCTCCCGCGTCTGCGCCGCTCGTCGCCTGGCCGGTCTCGGCCCGCAGCGCGGCCGCCCTGCGCGGCCAGGCGGAGCGCCTCCGGGACCACCTCGCCGACGGGCCCTCCCCCGCCGCCGTCGGGCGCTCACTGGCGCTGTCCAGGGCCGCCCTGCCGCACCGGGCGGTCGTGCTCGGCCGCGACCTCGGCGAGCTGCGGGCCGGGCTGGCCACGCTGGCCGCGGGCGACACCGCCCCCGGACTGCTCCGGGGCACCGCGGTGCCCGGCCGGGTCGGCTTCCTGTTCCCGGGCCAGGGCAGCCAGCGACCCAGCATGGGCCAGGGCCTCCACCAGGCCCATCCGGTCTTCGCGCGGGCACTGGACGAGGTGTGCGAGGAACTGGACCGGCACCTGGCCGCGCCCGGGCGTCCCGCGCTGCGCGACGTCCTGTTCGCCCCGGAGGGCAGCGCCGAGGCCGCCCTGCTCGACGAGACCGTGTTCACCCAGGCCGGGCTCTTCGCCGTCGGCCTGGCGGCGTTCCGCCTGCTGCGGTCCTGGGGTGTGACGCCCGACTACGTCGGCGGCCACTCCGTCGGCGAACTGGCGGCGGCCTGCGCGGCCGGCGTGCTGACGCAGGAGGACGCCTGCCGCCTGGTCGCCGCGCGCGGCAGGCTGATGCAGGACTCGCCGGAGGGCGGCGCGATGGTGGCCGTCGAGGCGTCGGAGGACGAGGTGCTGCCGCTGCTGGCGGGCGGGGAGGGCCGGGTCGGCATCGCGGCCGTCAACGGGCCGCGCGCCGTCGTGCTCTCCGGCCTGGCCGAGGCGGTCGAGGAGGTCGCGGCCGTCCTCGCCGCGCGTGGTCGCCGGACGAAGCGCCTCCGGGTCACCCGGGCGTTCCACTCGCCGCTGATGGACGGCGTGCTGGACCGGTTCCACGAGGCGGCGAGCGGGCTCGCGTACCGGCCACCGCGGATCCGGCTGCTGTCGAACCTGACCGGCGAGCAGGCGACAGCCGAGCAGGTGTGCGCACCGGAGTACTGGGTCCGGCACATCCGGGAGGCGGTGCGCTTCCACGACGGCGTGCGCCGGATGGCCGCGGACGGCGTGACCACCTTCCTCGAACTCGGCCCCGGCGGCGTGCTGTCCGCCCTGGTGCGGGACGCGCTGGCCGACCGGAGCCCGGCCCCGGCGGCGGTGCCGCTGCTGCGGAGCGGCCGGCCGGAGGCGGACAGCGCGCTGACCGCGCTGGCCGGTGTCCACGTCCGTGGCGTCCCGGTGGCCTGGGAGGCCGTTCTCGCCGACTCCGGTGGAGACGACCGGGTCGCCCTGCCCACGTACGCGTTCCAGCGGCGCCGGTTCTGGCCGGAGGGCGTCGCACCGGCCTCCCGGACGGCCGGGCCCGCCACCGGGACGCCCGCCACCGAACCACCGGCCACCGCGCCGGGTGACCCCCGAACGCCCGAGGAGAACGCCGGCCCCCGGTCGCCCGAACGACTGTCCTCCCTCGACCCGGCCGAACGCGGCCCGTTCCTCAGGGAGTTGGTGGCCGCCGAGGTGGCCGCCGCGCTCGGGCACAGCTCGACCGAGGACGTGGAGACCGCGCTGAGCCTGCCCGAGCTGGGACTCGACTCCCTCGCCGCGACCGAGCTGAGCGCCGCCCTCCAGGCGGCCACCGGCCTGGACCTGTCCGCCACGGCGGTGTTCGAGCACTCCACGCTCGACGCCCTCGCCGCCCACCTGCTGGACCGGTTGGACGCCGCCCCGGTGCCGTCGGCCGGTCCGCCCGGCGGGCTGCTGGCCTCGCTCGCGCCACGGGCGGCGGAGCTGGGCCGGTTCGCGGAGTTCAACGCACTCCTGTCCGCCGCCGCGCGGTTCCGCGACACCTTCGACTCCCCGCCCGACCCGTCCGGCCGGCCGGCTCCCGTTCGCCTCACCCAGGGTCCGGCGGCCCCCCGCCTGTTCTGCTTCCCGTCGTTCGCGAGCAGGTCCGGCGCCCACCAGTACGCGCGGCTCGCCGCCGCCGTGGGCGGCCGGCACGAGCTGTGGGCGCTGCCGGCCCCCGGCTTCGCCGCGGGCGAGCGGCTCCCGGCCGATCTCGACGCGCTGGTGCGCCTGCACGCCGAGGACGTCGAACGGCTCGCCGCCGGGCAGCAGTTCGCGCTGCTCGGCCACTCCGCCGGCGGCTGGATCGCGCACGCCGTGGCGGAGCGCCTGGAGGACCTCGGCGCCCTCCCGGTGTCGGTCGTCCTGCTGGACAGCTACCGGCCCGGCAGTGCCATACTTCCCCTCGTCCAGGCGGAGATCGCCGCCCAGTTGACGGACGGTCGGATTCCCGCCGACGCCCTGCTGGACGACGTCTGCCTCACCGCGATGGGCGGCTACGCCCAGCTCTTCGAGGCCTGGCGGCCCCAGCCCCTGGCCACGCCCACGCTCCACCTGCGCGCCGCCCGGCCGCTGCCCGGCTTCCCGGCCGCCGACTGGCAGGCCTCCTGGCCGGTCCCGCACACCGGGGCAGAGGTTCCGGGCGACCACTTCACGATGACCGGCGAGCACAGCCCCACCACCGTGCGCGCGGTCCTCGACCGGCTCGCCGAGCCGGTGGCCTGACCACCACGACCGGCACGGCCGGCCCGACCACCACGATGTCCGACTCCTGACGAGGGTGAGCAGAACATGAGCACTGACAACGGCAACCGGCCCACCTCCCTGGACCAGGCGGTCCACGACGGCCAGGCCCCCTACCACCGCCGCGCGCTGACCTTCTACGACCTGGTCGTCTTCCGCGGCAGCGCGCCGCTGTTCTGGCGGTGCTCGCCGCGGAACTTCCAGCAGATGTACGACACCTGCCTCGGTGCGAAGCACCTGGAGATCGGCGTCGGCACCGGGTACCTGCTGGCGCACTCCCGGTTCCCGGTGTCGAACCCGCACATCACGCTGGCCGACCTCAACCCCAGCACGCTCGACTTCACCGCCGAGCGGCTCGCGCACTACCGGACCACCAAGGTGGTCGCCAACGCCCTGGAGCCGCTGCCGGTGCCCGCCGAGAGCCAGGACTCGGCCGCCCTGAGCTTCCTGCTGCACTGCATCCCCGGCAGCCTGCGCGAGAAGGGCGTGGCCATCCGCCATGCGGCTGCGGCCGTGAAGCCCGGCGGCACGGTCTTCGGCAGCACCGTGCTGTCGTCGGGGGTCCCGGTCACCGGGGCCGGCCGCTGGCTGATGAACAACCTCAACGCGAAGGGCGTCTTCCACAACGACCAGGACGACCTGGAGGACCTGCGCGACCAGCTCAAGCAGTCCTTCGACGACTTCGACCTCGTCGTGCGCGGCTCCGTCGGCCTGTTCCGGGCCCGCAAGGCCTGAGGCGTGAGCCCCGGCCCCGTCCTCACCGCTCCTCCCCGCTCCACCGCCCCGTTCCCGGAAGGACCCGACACCATGTCGACACGCTGGTACCCGATCGAGGAGGCCGACGACTCGCTGTTCGCCACGGCCCCGCTCTACCACGCCCGTTCGGTCGAGGTGCCGTTCTCCGCGGAGGAGACCTGGGCGGCCCTGACCGGCGACGGCGTGTCCAGCTGGACGAAGGGCATGCGGCGGCTCACCTGGACCTCGCCCCGGCCGTTCGGCGTCGGCACCACCCGCGAGATCGAGATGGACGGTGACTTCACCCTCCGCGAGCGCTTCTTCCGCTGGGAGGAGGGCACCCGCAAGACCTTCAGCGCGACCGAGGCGACCCGCCCGATCTTCCGTCACCTGGTGGAGGACTACGTGGTCGAACCCACCGAGAACGGCGCCCGGTTCGGCTGGCGCTGGGCGGCCGAGCTGAACCGCCCGTGGTCGTTCCTCCAGGGCCCGCTGGACCGGTTCTTCTTCGCCCCCACCGGCCGCTCGCACATCGACGGCCTGCCCGCCTACATGGCCTCCCGGCACGGCGCCGCGCACCGCTGAGCACCCGGCCCCAACCCCCGCCCCCGAACGAAAGAAGAACCGAATGTGCGGGATCGCCGGCTGGATCTCCTTCCAGCACGACCTCGAACGTGAACTCCCCGCCCTGACCGCCATGACCGACACCATGGCCTGCCGCGGTCCGGACGCCGCCGGCACCTGGCTGTCCCGGCACGCCGCGCTGGGCCACCGCCGGCTCGCCGTCATCGACCTGACCGGCGGCGCGCAGCCGATGGTCGTCGAGACGCCGGACGGTCCGGTCGCCATGACGTACAGCGGCGAGGCGTACAACTTCACCGAGCTCCGGGACGAACTCCGCCGCCGGGGGCACGAGTTCCGCACCTCCAGTGACACCGAGGTCGTGCTGCGCGGCTACCTGGAGTGGGGGCAGGGGATCGCCGACCGGCTCAACGGCATGTACGCGCTGGGCATCTGGGACGGCCGCGTGGAGAAGCTGGTGCTGCTGCGCGACCGCCTGGGCATCAAGCCGCTCTACTACTACCCGACCGCCGACGGCGTGCTGTTCGGGTCCGAGGCGAAGGCCCTGCTCGCCCACCCGGCGGTGGAGCCGGTGGTGGACGCCGACGGCTTCCGCGAGCTGTTCGGGTTCGTCAAGGCCCCCGGCCGCGCGGTCTGGACGGGCATGCACGAGGTCAAGCCGGGCGCCATGGTGACCGTCGACCGCTCGGGCCTGCGCGAGCACGTGTACTGGCGGCTGGAGGTCACCGAGCACCGGGACGACACCGAGGCCACCGTCCGGCGCGTCCGGGAGCTGCTGGAGGACAGCGTGGCCCGGCAGCTGGTCGCCGACGTGCCGCAGTGCGTGCTGCTCTCCGGCGGCCTCGACTCCAGCGCCCTCACCGCCCTGGCCGCCCGCCGCCTGGCGGACGGGGGCGAGCGGGTGCGGACCTTCACCGTCGACTTCGAGCAGCCGGACGAATTCCGCCCCGACGACCTGCGCGGCTCGGCGGACGCGCCGTTCGCCCGCGCGGTGGTCGAGCACGTCGGCGCGCAGCACCACGACATCCGGCTCGACCACCTCGAACTGGCCGATCCCGAGGTGCGCCGGGCCACCGTGACCGCCCGCGACCTGCCGTTCGGCTTCGGCGAGGCGGACAACTCGCTCTACCTGCTGTTCAAGGCGATCCGCCGGCACTCGACGGTCGCCCTCTCCGGGGAGTCGGCCGACGAGATCTTCGGCGGCTACCCGTGGTTCCACCTGCCGGCGGTCCAGCAGACCGCGATGTTCCCGTGGGTGACCGCCTCCGGCCTCGGTCCGCGGAAGCACCCCACCAAGCTGATCGACGCCGGGCTGCTGCTGGGGACCCTCGACGTCCCCGGCTACTGGGCGCAGCGCTGGAGCGACTCGGTCGCCGCCATCCCGGTGCTGGAGGGCGAGGACGCGCACGAGCGGCGGATGCGCGAGTTCTGCCACGTGCACCTGACCAGCCTGCTGGGCCTGCTCCTGGACCGCAAGGACCGGATGAGCATGGCGGTCGGCCTGGAGGTGCGCGTGCCGTTCTGCGACCACCGCCTGGTGGAGTACGTCTACAACACCCCGTGGGCGATGAAGACCTTCGACGGGCGGGAGAAGAGCCTGCTGCGCGCGGCGGTGCGGGACGTGCTCCCCACGTCGGTGGTGGAGCGGGTGAAGGCCCTCTACCCGCACACCCAGCAGCTCGCCTACGTGGGGCAGTTGCAGCAGCAGGTCGGCGAGCTGCTGTCGGGCGGCCACGAGGCGGTCGAGTTCTTCGACCGGGCCGCGCTCGCGGCGGCCGCGGGCGCCCGGCCCGAGGCCGTCGACCGGGACGAGCGCGAGGCGTTCGAACGGGTCCTCGACCTGGCCGTCTGGCTCGACCTCTACCGCCCGACCATCAAGCTCTCCTGAGGAGTCGCACCATGCCCGTCGACAACGACGTCTACAACACCCACTCCTGGTGGCACGACGACCAGCCGTTCGCGACGCTGGAGGCCTTCACCCCGGCCCGGTTCGCCTACTTCCAGGAGGTCCTCACCCAGCGGCTGAGGCTGGACCTCAAGGGCCTCAAGGTCCTCGACGTGGGCTGCGGCGGCGGTCTGCTGGCCGAGCTCTTCGCCGGCGCCGGGTGCCGGGTCACCGGCGTGGACCCGTCCGGCCCGTCCCTGGAGGCCGCCGGCGAGCACGCCCGGCAGTCCGGGCTGGAGATCACCTACCAGCAGGGCTTCGCCGAGGAACTCCCCTTCGCCGACGGTACGTTCGACCTGGTGTACTGCTGCGACACCCTGGAGCACGTCACCTCGGTGGACCGGGCGGTGGGCGAGGCCGTACGGGTGCTCAAGCCCGGCGGCCACTACCTCTACGACACCATCAACCGGACGTTCCGGTCCAAGCTGGCGATGATCAAGATGGCGCAGGACTGGAAGTCCGTCAGCTTCGCGCCCAAGGACCTGCACGACTGGAAGAGCTTCATCAAGCCGGCCGAGCTCCACGCGGTGTTCCGCGCGCACGACCTGACCAATCAGGACCTCGTCGGATTCGCCTCCACCCGGCCGCAGTTCGAGCTGCTGAAGGCGATGCGCCGCCGGGCCCGGGGCGAGATCACGTACGGCGAGCTGGGGCGGCAGTTCCAGCTCGGCGTGCACAAGGACACGTCGGTGATCTACGCCGGCTACGCACGGAAGGCTGCCCAGTGACCCTCACCACCGCCCCCGACGTCCGGGTCCCGGTACTGATCGTCGGCGCCGGACCGGCCGGCCTGACCGCCTCGCTGGCGCTCTCGCGCTACGGCGTCGCGCACCTGGTGGTCGGCAAGTACCCGGGCACGGCCCACACCCCCCGCGCGCACCTGCTGAACCAGCGCACCGGGGAGATCCTGCGCGATCTCGGCGCCGAGGACCAGGTGATGGCCGAGGCGACCCCGAGCCCGCTGCTGGCCAACCACGTCTTCATGTCGACGTTCGCCGGACCCGAGGTGAGCCGGCTGGACGCCTACGGCAACGGCCCGGACCGCATCGGCGACTACCTGGCGGCCAGTCCGAGCACGATGTGCAACCTCGCGCAGCACCGGCTGGAGCCGCTGCTGGTCGAGCGGGTCCGGCAGGCCGCGGTCGGCGAGCTCCGCTTCGGTCACGAGTTCCTGCGCATGGAGCAGGACGAGGACGGGGTCACGGCCGTGGTCGCCGACCGGCAGTCCGGCCTGGAGTACACCGTGCGCGCCGACTACGTGATCGGCGCCGACGGCGCGAAGAGCCGGGTGATGGAGCAGGCCGGACTCACCGTGGAGGGTGCCACCGGGCTGGCCAAGGTCGCCTCGGTCTGGTTCGAGGCGGACCTCTCGCAGTACTGCGAGGACCGTCCGGCCATCCTCTACATGGGCGCCGTGCCCGGCAACCCGCCGGAGGACGGCCGGGTGTTCGTCAGCATCCGTCCCTGGAACGAATGGGTCTACCTGCGCTTCCTCGACCACGGCGCGGAGTTCGACCGCGACGACCACGAGGAGATCCTCGCGCACATCCGGGAGAGCATCGGCGACCCGACCGTCGAGGTCCGGATCAAGAACGTCTCCCCGTGGGAGGTCAACGCGGTCGTCGCCCCCCGCTACGCGAACGGCCGGGTGTTCTGCGTCGGCGACGCGGTGCACCAGATGCCGCCGACCAACGGCCTCGGACTGAACTCGGCGGTCGCGGACTCCTTCAACCTCTGCTGGAAGCTGAAGCTGGTGCTCGACGGCTCGGCCTCGCCCGCGCTGCTGGACACCTACCAGGCCGAGCGGCTGCCGGTGGGCGGACAGATCGTCGACCGTGCGGTGCGCAGCATGCTGGACTTCCTCGGCATCCCGGCCGCGCTGGGCTTCACCGCCGGGCAGGACGCCGCCGAGCAGTGGGAGCTGCTGCGCGGCCTCGCCAACGACACGGAGGAGGCCGCCGCCCGGCGGGCCGCCCTGGCCGCCGCGACCGACCGGATCAACTACCAGGTCAACGCGCACGGCGTCGAGATCGGCTACCGCTACCGCAGCGGTGCCCGGGTCGACGACGGCACGCCCGAGCCGGTCGGCGACCGGGACCCCGAGCTGTACTACCAGCCCACCACCTGGCCCGGCGCACGCCTGCCGCACGCCTGGCTGGAGGACGGCGGCCGCCGCCGCTCCACCCTGGACGTGGTCGGGCGGGGCCGCTTCGTCCTGCTCACCGGCCGCGGCGGCGACCGCTGGCACGATGCCGCCCGCGAGGCCGCCCGACTCACCGGGGTGCCCGTGACGGTCCGGACGATCGGCTCCGCCGAGGGCCTGCGCGACCCGTACGGGGCCTGGGACCGGCTGCGCGAGGTCGACGCCGACGGCGGCGTCCTGGTCCGCCCGGACGGACACGTCGCCTGGCGCGCCCGGACCGCCGACTCCGCCGGCGAGCTGCCCAAGGTGCTGGCCGCCGTCCTGCACGCGCCGGCCGGCCCCGAGGTCTGAGCCGCCGCCGGGCGGCCCCTTCGGGGGGACGCCGAGGCCGGTCGGTCCGACAGTGCGTCGGACCGGCCGGCCTCTCCGGGTGGGGAGGGGACGGTCAGACGGCGCCCATGGGGTACCAGCAGATGTTCATCTGGACGTTGCCGTTCGCGTTCGCGACGTCGTCGATGTCCTCGATCCAGACCTTGGCGGTGGCGTTGCGGGCGAGCGGGACGGTCATGTTGTCCCAGACTCCCTGGGTGTTCTGCCGGGTCTTCTTGCCGTGGGCGACGAGGTCGAAGTAGTAGGTCATCCCGGGGGCTTCGACGTAGACCCGGTGCTTGCGGCCGTGCTTCTCGTCGTCGCTGAACCACTCGTAGCTGGCGGCCTCGACCACCAGGAAGCCGTTCCGGTCGGCGGTCATGGTCCACTTGCTGGTCGAGCGCGGCTTGACGGACGACGTCGGGTAGTTCTTCCGCGTCGGGCTGCCGAAGAGTGCGGTGGCGAAGGAGACGCTGCCGTTGGCGGTGAGGGTGCCGGTGACCTTGACGGTCTTGTTGGCGGTGAGCGGTCCGTTGGCGGTGAGTTCGCCCGCCCCGGCCTGGGCGCCGGCCACGGCGGTGAGCGCGCCGTAGACGGTGATCGCTCCGCCGTTCTGGGGGATGCTCAGGCCCGCGGTGCCCTGGAAGAGCAGCGTGTCGTTGACCTTGATCGCGGTGCCCGCGGTGGGGTGTGCCAGGGCGGCGGCCTTGAGCGTCTTGTCCGACTTGACGGTCAGGCCGTCGTTCGCCGTGATCACTCCGCCCGCCGTCACCTTGCCGGCTTTCAGCTCCTTGTCGGACTTCACGGTGACGTTCCCGTCCGCCTGCAGTTCGCCGCCGACGGTCAGCTTGCCGGACATGGTGACGTCCCCCTCGAAGGCGGTGTTGCGGGCCCAGGTCTTCCTGGCGTTCTTGTTGTCCGCCCAGAAGGTGTCCGTCACGGTGACCTTGTCGGTGGCGGAGAGGGTCTTGGCGGCGATGTCGGGGTTCTTCACCGTGACGGTGGTGGACAGGTAGTGGTGGACGTCCTTGCCCTGGGCGTCCTTGGTGCGGGCGTCGAGGACGAAGGTGGTGGTGTCGGTGAGGGGGCCGACCGGGTGGCTTCCGCCGGAGACCTCGATCGGGGGGCGGTCGTCCCAGGCCAGCCAGTAGCCGGTGCCGGCCTCGCTGCCCTCCCAGCGCAGGACGACCGTCGCCTTCCCGTCGTTGACGATCTGGGGCCTCTCGGCGGCGAAACCGCGGAAGTGGAAGGCCGACGGGCTTTCGAGGTGCTTCTCCACGGGGTCGGTGCTCACGGTGCGGTCGGCCCAATCGTCGCTGGTGGCGGGGGTCGTGTGTTCGGTGATGGTGAGGGCGGCCTGGCCGGGGGTGCGGACGACGGGGATCGCCGAGACCTTGAGGGTGAAGCGGCGGGTGGCGTCGAAGGTCACCTGGTTCCCCGGCCCCTCCGGGGTGCACGTGAACACCACGGCCTTGTCACCGCGCTGCGGCACGATCAGCCAACTCCCCTGGCCCCCGTCCTGGTTGCCGTCGAGGGGGGCGGGGCTGCTGGTGAGGTCGGCGGCGGTCGTCCCCACCGGGAGGGAGACGGTGATGGACCGGCATCTGACGTCCGGGGCGCCGTCGGGCTTGGAGAAGGTGAGGCTGAGGACGCCGTTCTTGGTCTTGCTGGGTGTCGAGACGGGAAGCGGGTCCGGGCTGGGCACGCACTCGACCCGCAGCAGGCCGGGCGGTCCTGCGGCCGCGTCGAAGGGATCGGAGGGGGAGGTGTTCGGCAGCACTCTCGGATACTCGGGTGGGGACCTGATTTCGTCAACAACTCCCGCTGGTGTGCCCGAGGTTGGATGTCGGCGCCGTGTCAGAAAGAGAATGCTTTCGATCGGATCACCGAAATTCTCGGAGAGTTTCGATCAGTCCGGGAAGTCATGGCTCCGCCAAGATGTATACGTGCGACCATGGGCGCTGCTCCTCGACCAGTGATCATCAGCCGTACGGACTGAGGGAGTTCGCCATGCCCGTGGAAGCCGTCTTCTTCAATGTGGGGCAGGGCGACTGCACCCTGTTGATCTTCTACGCCGACGGCAAGGACACCCAGGGCGTGGCTTCGGTCCTGATCGACTGCGGGAGCATCAAGCGCCAGGGGCACAAGGGCGGCGGCCCCCTGGCGACGGCCGGGTCCATGTCGGAGCGGGTCATCGAGAAGATCGACGGCTACCTGAAGAACCTGAAAACCCCGAACACCATCGACTACCTGATCCTCAGTCACCCCGACCGCGACCACTACCGCTACGTCCAGGACCTCGTCGCGCCGGTCGACACGGCCACGAAGAAGCGCCGACTGCGCTACACGATCCGGAACATCCGGTACACCGGGAAGCCCGGCGACTACACCAAGGACATCCTGGGGCACGGCAAGGGCCTCAACCTGATGCTCAAGAACTGGACCACCTACGGTCGCGACGGCTCGTCCCACACCATCGCCACCGAGCCGGTCGAACAGGACATGCCCGCCACCCCGCTCCTGCTGCCGCTCGACGGCCTCCCGGACGGCCCGACCACCCCGAAGCTCTACGTGATCTCCGCGAGCGTCTCCAAGACCCGCACCACCGCCAGCGTCGCCGCCAAGAAGCGCAGGACCACCGGCAGCACCCTGGCCCGCCTGGAGGCCCTCCCGCACGGCTTCTGGCCGCTGGGAGGCAGCAAGCGCAAGGCGGACGCGCCGACCGCGGAGAGCCAGGCGAACACCGACTGCATCGTGCTGATGCTCCAGGGCGCCCCCGACAAGGACGGGAAGCGGCAGAAGGTCATCCTCACCGCCGACGCCGGCGAGGAGACCGAGGACTACCTGGTGGCCAGGTACAAGGACGACCCCGACCTCAAGCGCGAGGCCGGCTCCTGGCTGAAGGTCGGTCACCACGGGAGCGCCAACTCCTCGACGGCGCCCTGGGTCCGACTGATCGACCCCGACGGCCTGTTGGTCAGCTCGGGCACCCGGGAGTTCGGCGGCACCGGGATTCCCCGGTTCGGCCACCTCCAGCAGATCGCCGACGACCGGCACAAGCCCGCGCCCACCGTCACCCCGAACCCGGCGGACGGCGAACTCCCGCGCGTGGCCTACTACGGGCAGTCCGGCGACGTCATCAAGGGCACCGGGCCGTACCACTACCGGGACCAGGTCGGCGTCGCGGGCGTGTGCACCACGCTCAACAACGTCAAGGACGCCGCAACCGGCAAGAAGCCCGACCCCCGCGGCTGGGACTGGCACCTGACCATCGACCCGGACGGCACCCCGGGCACCTACCGGCTCACCTACAAGTAAGGAGAGTTGACCATGGGGCTGTCCGTTGCGGCACTGCGCGCGAGGATCGAGGCGTCCGACGGGGGCGCCTTCACCCTCGGAGCCGCCGACCTCGACCTGCCGACCGCGGGCGAACTGTTCCAGCGGCACCTGGGCGCCGGAACGCTGAACCTCGCCCGGTCCGTCGCGCTCACCGAGGAGTTGAGCGTCGCGGGCGAGCTGCTGCTCTCCGGCGCCGCCACACCGCTGCCCGCCCTGGTGTGGTTCGCCACCGACCGGGACCCTGACGACCCGGCGGCCGGTGACGACGACGAGGCCCTGGTCACCGGCCTGCAGATCGACGTCTCGCTGCCCGACTTCACCGTGCCCGCCGGCCACCTGGACCGCGAGCTGGATCCGGCGGTGCTGCGCACGGTGGGCTTCGACACCCTCCACCTGCTGCTCGACGCCACCGCCGCCATCGACGACGACCGGACCGACGACCGGGCCGACGACCACGCCCGCCCGCGCAACGGCATCGGCGCCGAGTTCCCCCTGCCCGGCGCGGGGCCGCAACAGCGCGGCTACGCCGTCGGGTTCTGCCCGGAGCAGGCCGGGTGCGCCTGGAGCCTGGCGGGCGACTTCGCGGACGTCCCGCTGCGCGACCTGGCCGACCTGGCGGTGCTGGGGCCCGGTCTGGGGGCCGGCGACTTCGCGATCCCGGAGGAGTTCGGCCGGATCGGCCCGCTGGCGATGAGCGGCCTGTCCGTCACCTTCCACCCCTCCGACCAGGCCCGGGGCATCACCGCGGCGATCGTCTCCGCGGGCGTGCGGATCGAGCTCGACACCACCTTCGACCTGTTCCCCGGCGCGCTCGGCGTGTCCGGTCTGTTCGCCGAGTTCACCGTGACCCACGTGGGCCGCCCCCGGGTGCGCAGCCTCTTCGGCGGCACCCTCACGCTCGCCGGCGACACCGAGGCGCACGCCGAGGTCCGGTTGCCCGACTTCCGGGCGGTCGCCCGGCTGCTCGCCCCGGTGCCGCTCGCCCCGCTGGCCGCCGCCTACCTCCCGGGCCTCGGCCTGCCCGAACTCACCGTCTCCGAGCTGCGCTTCGAGGGGACCGCCGGCAAGGGCGCACCCGCGTTCGGCCTGGACCTCTCCGTGGAGGGCCCCTGGGAGGTCCTGCCCGGCCGGGTCGCGCTGACCGACCTCGACCTCGCCCTGACCGTCGACGGTGACGGCTGGACCGGCGAGCTGGAGACGGCCTGGCAGCTGGGCGGCGGCCAGGTCGGCGTGTCGGCCGAGTACCAGGACGGCGTCTGGCGCTTCCTCGGCCAGGCGACGGGCCTCACCCCGGCCGACCTCTTCGGCGTGTTCGAGGCCGACGTCCCGGCACTCTTCGGCGAACTCGAACTGCTCTCGCTGTCGGTGGAGTTCGACGGCTCGGGCGAGGAGATCGCGCTGGGCGGTGCCCTGGCGTTCCCGATCGGCGAGGCCGACGCCGTGCTCACCCTCACCACGGTGCTCACCCGGCGCCCCTCCGGTGGCGGCTACGAGAAGCAGGTGACCGGCCTGCTCGCCGTGGTCGTCCCGGGTGCGGGCACCGAGGAGCCGGACGGCGGGGAGGAGCTGCTCGGGGAGGACCTGCGCCAGGAGGACGCTCCGGCCGGTGTACGGACGGCCGGGCCGCGCACCCTGGTCTTCGCCGTCGACTACCGCGAGGACGCCGCCGGCACCACCGTCACCGGCACCTGGTCCTCCCCCGAAGGGGTCCGCCCGACCGATCTGGTGGCCGCGCTCGGCATCGACCTGCCCCGACTGCCCGAGGCCCTGGAGCCGGCGCTCACCGCCCTGGCCGTCCGCTACGACTCCGCCACCGGCCAGGTGCTGCTCACCGCCACCACCGAGCACACCGGCTGGGTGTACGCCACCCGCCCCGGCTCCGGCCAGGGCAAGCCGCGCCGCACCACCGCCGCGGCCCGGGTGCGGCTGGACGCCCGCGCCTCCGGGCTGCCCCTGGTCGGCGACGCCGTCCCGCCCGGCTCGGACCTGGCGCTGCCCGGGCTCGCCGTCACCTCCGCCCCCGAGGGGTGGAACGACCAGCAGGCCCGCGCCCTCAACACCCTGCTGGACGGGCTGGACGGCGCCGCCGAACGCCGCCTGCCCCGCTTCGCCGTCGGCGAGGCGGCCCGGCCGGGGGTCGCGGTCCAGATCGAACTGAGCATCGGCGGCGAGCCGCAGGACCCGCTCGTCCTGCCGGTCACCTCCCCGCCCGGGCGGGCGCTCACCGCGCGCGGCCCGATCGCCGCCCGTGCCATCGCCGCCCGTGCCCAGGAGGACGGCTCCGCCCGCGAACTCGGCGTCGTCCTCGGCCCGGTGCGGCTGCACCGGCTGGGCGTCGCCGTCGTCGACGGACGGCTGGTGATCGGGCTGGACGCCACCATGGCGGTCGGCCCGCTCACCGTCGACCTGCTCGGGCTCGGCTTCGGCCTGGACACGGACTGGTCCCTGACCCCGACCCTGCGCGGCGCGAGCCTGGCGCTGGAGCGGACCGGCCCGCCCCGGGTGGTCATCGCCGGGGCCTTCACCCGGATCGACGCGGGCCCGGAGTTCGAGCCGGCCTTCGCCGCCGCCGGACGGATCGAGATCCAGGACCTCATCGTCCTGCAGCTGGCCGGGAGTTGGGCGCGCAACAAGGCCGGCTGGGACTCGGTCTTCGGCTACGCCGAACTGGTCGCCGGCCGCAACCGGATCAACGGGCTCTTCACGGTCGGCCCGGTGACCTTCACCGGCGTCGTGCTCGGCTTCGGCGTCAACAGCACCGTCCGGCTGCCCGCCACCCACGAGGTGAGCGAGTTCCCCTTCGTCAAGCGGCTCGGCGCCGCGCCCGGCGAGCCGGGCGGCGAGGTCGAGAAGCTGTCCCCGACCGAGGCACTGGACCGACTGGTCGGGCAGGGCGGCTGGGTGACCCCGGCGCAGGGCCAGTACTGGGTGGCCGGCGGCATGGAGTTCACCGTCTACCGGTTCATCCAGGCCCGCGCGGTGGCCCTGGTCGAGTGGGGCCCGGCCGGCTGGAAGGCCGTCCTGGCGGGCAGCACCTCGCTCGCGCTGCCGCCCACCCGTGGCGCCGGGAGCACGGCGGCGCGGCGGGGCGAGGTCTCCCCGCACGACGGGGCCGCACCGCTCCTCTTCGGCAAGCCGCTCGGCCAGGTCGTCGTCGACTTCGTCTTCGCCTACGACTCCGCGCTCGGCCGCTTCTCCATGGACACCGTCATCGCCGAGGGCTCCTACCTGCTGGACCCGCAGGCCAGGCTCACCGGCGGCATCTCCCTCTACGTGTGGGGCAAGAGCCTGCCCGGCGTCCCGAAGGGCTTCGTGCTCACCGCGGGCGGCTACCACCCGCGCTTCCGCGTCCCCGCGCACTACCCGAAGCCGCCGCGGATCGGCTGGCTGTGGGAGCGCGGCCCGGTGTCGATCCGGGCCGAGGCCTACGCCGCGCTGACCGACGGCGCCTTCATGATCGGCGGCGAGCTGGCCGCCGTCTACGACAACGGGCACGGCATCAACCTGCGCGCCTGGTTCACCGCCTACGTGCACGCCCTGGTGCAGTGGAAGCCGTTCTACGCCGACCTCGCGCTCGGCCTGCGCATCGGCGTCGCCGCCACCGTCAAGGTGCTCTTCGTCCGGATCCGGGTCTCGCTGGAGGTCGGCGTCGACCTCCAGCTGTGGCTGCCGCCGATCGGCGGCCGGGCCAAGGTCAAGGTCTGGTTCATCTCCTTCACCCTCGGCTTCGGCGCCGACCGCAAGGGCGCGCCGGCCGCCGACTGGGAGGAGTTCCAGCTCCAACTGCCCGCACCCTCGCGCGCCGCGCTGAAACAGGGCGGCGAACTTCCCGACGTCACCGAGGCGGAGACGGCGGCCCGGCAGGCGGCGGCCGCCCCGGAGCTGGTCCGGATCGACGGCTTCACCACGGCCGTCGAGTCCGCCCTGCCCGCGTCCAGGATCACCCTCAACGGCGACCTGTTCGCGGGCAGCGACACCGCCCGGATCGACATCCGGCCGATGAAGCTCACCGGCGTGGTCTGCGAGCAGATCGTCGAGATCCTCGACGAGCAGGGCCGGCGCTACGGCTGGCAGGAGGCCGGCTGGGAGATCACCGCCTCCCGCGAGGGCCTGCCGCAGGCGCTCTGGGGCCGGCCGCTGGCGAACCCGAACCAGGCGCTCGACCAGGACGGCCTGGTCGACGGCTGCCTCACCGGGCTGACCATCGACGTCCCCGGCCCGACCCGGCAGCTCGGCGTCGGCCCGGTGCCCTCCGCCGCCCTCGACGTCGAGGGGCTGCCGCCCGGCCGGATGCCGCTGCGCGACGGGTCCGTGGCCGGGCCCGCCCCGGTCTTCGAGGAGGACGGTGTCGGTGTGATCACCCGCACCCTCACCGGGGCGGCCGCCGAACGCACCGCCGTGCACGACGCGCTGGCCGCCCTCGGCCTCGCCCCGGGGAGCGACGGCCCGCTGGACCGCACCGCCGAGCTCCTCGGCCACTCCCTGACCGACGCCCCGATGCTGACCGAAGCCCAGAGGTGACCGCCGTGCCCACCCGCCCCGACCTGGACGTCAGCTTCTACGACCACCTCGTCCCCAAGGCCACCGCCGGCGTCTACACCGTCACCGTCGAGCACCGGCTCAGCAAGGACGGCCGGCCCCTGGACACCGCCGCCGAGCTCCCCACGGCCGAGGGCCGGTACGAGATCCGCGCGGCGCGCTTCCACCTCGACCCGAGCTCGGTGCACGCCCTCTACCCGGCCGCCGGCGCCGCCGGTCGGTACACCCACGTGCTGCCGCACGTCACGCTCACCCGCGCGGTCCTGCCCTGGGAACGGACCCTGGCGAAGCGGTCCGTACCGGCCCCCTGGCTGGCACTGCTGCTGCTCGCCGAGGGGGAGGCGCTGGACGACCCCGCCGCCGCCGGCGAGTTCACCGACCGGCCGGTCGGCGAACTCCGGCGCCCCACCGAACCCGGCACCGTCGGGCCGGAGTTGGGCGGGGACATCGACGACACCCTGCCCTGCCGGACGATCGACCTGCCGATCGGGGTGTTCCACGCGATCGCCCCGCGCAAGGCCGAACTGCTCGACCTCACCCACGTCCGCGACGTCGAACTCGCCCCGCAGCGCCGGGACGACGGCGAAGTGCTCACCGAGGGCGCGTACGCCGTCCTGGCCGCCAACCGCTTCCCGCGCACGCCCGGGAGCTATGCCGTCCACCTGGTCTCGCTGGAGGGCCACCTCGACCGGCTCGAACCCGGCACGCTCGCGGACGCCGGGCACATCCGGCTCTGCAGCCTGTGGTCCTGGTCCTTCACCAACGCCCCCGCCGGCACCCTCGACCCCGGCACCCTGCTGCGCGACCTGGTCGCGCCCGGCACCGCGGACCCGGAGCGGCTCGCCCTGCGGCACACCCCGCCCGCCGGCGGGGGCGACACCGCCGCCGAGCGCCACATCCGCACCCGGCTGCACCACGGCTACACCGCCCTCCCCCAGCGCACCCTCGCCGGGGAGTCCACGTACGCCTGGTACCGGGGCCCGTTCACCCCGCTCACCGCCCCCGAACTGCCGCGCGAGGCCGTCGAGGGCCCGCACAGCACGGCCGACCACGCGCTGGTCTACGACCCGGCGTACGGCGTCTTCGACGTCAGCTACGCCGCCGCCTGGACGCTCGGCCGCACCATCGCGCTCGCCGACCCCGAGTACAGCACCGAGATCGTCGAAGCCCGGCGGGCCCTGGCCAACCGCGCCGCCACCCTGGCCGCGCTCGGCGCCGACCCGGTCCGGGCCCGGCAGGACCCGGACGCCCTGCCCGGCGACACCGCCCTCGGCGCACTCGCCGCGGCCGGCCTCGGTGCCCGGCTGGTCCAGGCCCTCGGTGGCGAGCCGCGCCGCGCACCGGCCCCGGCCCCCGCCGCCCGGACCGCCCGCGTCCGACCCGCCCGCGTCCGGCCCGCCGCCCTGCTCGCCGACCCGCGCGCCCGCGCCTCGCTGGCCGCGGTCGCCGAGGCCGTGACCCCGACCGCGCCGGACTGGCTGGAACGCCTGGCCCTGCTGCGCGGGGTGCCCTTCCCGCACCTGGTGCCCGATCCGCGTCTCCTGCCGCCGGAGAGCCTGCGGGCGTTCCGGATCGACGAGGGCTGGATCGAGGCGCTGGTCGCGGGCGCCGCCGACGTCGGCGCCCACACCTCGACGGACCACGCGCTGGCGCCCCTGCTGCGCGAACGCCGGTTCCGCGACGGCACCCGCCTGCCCGCCGCCGGGCTGCTGATGCACTCCGAACTCGTGCGCGCCTGGCCGGTGTTCGACCTGATCGCCACCCGGGCCGGCGAACCCGTCGAGGAACTGCGCCGGGACCACCTCGCCCCCGACCTCCTGCTGGTGCTGTGGGACGCCGTCCCGGACTCGGTGAGCATCCGCGAGCCGGGCCAGGGCATCCACTTCGGCATCAACTCCGAGGCCCGGATCAGCCTGCGCCACCTGACCGGCAGCGCCGTCGGCTACCCGACCGGCACCGAGTTCCCCGACCCGGCGAGCGGCCGTACCGTCTTCGACCACCTGCGCCCGGGCCAGGGCGGGCGCCTGCCGGACGTGCTCACCCTGCACGGCGACGGCGGGCTGCTGCCGGCCCTCGCCGCCGCCTGCGGGAGCGACCTGTCACCGGGGCGCTTCGCCCTGCAACTCGTCAACGCGCCGCTGGAACAGCTGCTGCTGCCCGCTCCCCGGACCGACCTGCCGTGCGAGGCGGACACCTTCGTCCAGTACGGCCAGGGCCCGGTCGACGGCACCCGCCACGAGCTGATGGTCAAGAACGAGGGGCCGGCCAGCTCCGTCACCCGGATCGCCTACCTGCGCTTCGACGCCACCGCGCTGCCGCCCGCCGACCGGATCGCCCGGGCCGTCGTCCGGGTGCACGCGGCGGCCAGGGACGCGGGCGGCTTCGACCTGCTGCTGCACGGCACCGGCAACGACTGGGCGGAGACCACGCTCGCCTGGGCCGACCGCCCCGAACTCTCCGCGCAGCCGCTCGCCCGGGCCCGCCTGGGCGCCGTCGACGCCTGGACCTGGCTGGAGTTCGACGTCACCGACCACGTCCGCGCCCGCACCGGCGGCCGGGTCTCGGTGGCGCTCACCAAGGCCCAGGCCGCCCGGGAGCTCGCGGTGATCACCTCCCGCGAGGGCACCTCGCACCGCCCCGCCCTGATCGTCACCACCACGCCGACCTCGACCGCGGGGGACTCCGACCGATGAGCGACACCGACCTGATCGTGCCCGTCCAGGTGCACGCCCTGCTGGTCAACCGGAAGGTGCGCACCCTGCACCCCTTCCACCGCCCCCAGCCGAGCTTCGACCGGATGCTCGGCACCCAGCCGAAGACCAAGGGCCGGGGCGCCGCCGAACCCGAGGCCTTCACCGGAGGCAAGGAGGTCGGCGGGGACGCGGGCTTCGAGGGCGTGCACCTCCAGTGGCAGCTGCCCGAGGCGCTCACCGACGGCTTCGTACCGGACGACGGCCAGGACACCCACTTCCCGCTGGTGCCCAACCGCTGGCTGGTGGTGCGCTACGCGTGGGTGCGCGGCGCGCGCAAGGTCCGCGGCTGGGTGGTGCACAGCGACTACCTGTACTCGGACGACGAGGGCGCCTCCTGGGACGACAAGGAGGCGATCAACAGCTTCGTCGACCCGCGCCGCGAGGAGCCGGAGGTCGACTGGCTCGGCCGCCGCCACGTGCTGACGCCCGGCACCCCCTGGCGGGAGCCGGAGGCCAAGCGGTCGCTGTTCCTGAACGCCGCCGGCGCCGGACTGCCCAACTTCGCCGCCTTCGAGCCGTACCACGAGAACGTGTTCGCCCTCCACGACGACCTCCAGGACCTCAGGGACCCGGCACACGGCGACAGTTACCCGCCGGACGCCGAACTCTCCTACCTGGTCGCCGGGTGGTACAGCAACACCGACCACGACTTCCTCCGGGCGGCGGCCGCCATCCCCGGGCTGCTGCCGCCGGACGCCTCCCCCGACTCCGCCGCCGAGGTCGTCGCGGCGCTGGGCTGGACCCTGGCCGGGCGCGGCGCCGCCGTCGCCGGGGGCCTGGGTACGGCGGCCGGGCACGGCGTCGAGCACCTCCTCGACCACCAGGACGACACCTACTACCTGAGCGCGAACGCCCCCGTGCGCTCGGACCGGATCACCGTCGACCTGGGCACCGTCCAGGACGTGAGCTCGCTGCGCGTCCTGGCCGGCGACCCCGACGACGCCCACCTGCTGCCCGCCGTCCGGATCCAGACCTCGGTGGACGGCACCGACTGGCCCGCCGCGCACCACCAGGACTACGACGCCGGCACGCCCGTCCTCGAGTACTCCCCCGCCGCGCCCGTCCGGGCCCGGTACGTCCAACTGTGGCTGCTGGAGGCCGGACCGGAGCCGGTCGCCGTCCGGACCTTCGAGGTGACCGCCGCACCGGCCCTCGGGCGCAGCGTCTACCACGGCACCGCGCTCGGCCTGGAGTGGCGGCACGACGGCGACGCCCCCGAGGACAGTCGGCCCGACCCCAACCGCACCGACGTCGCGTTCGGCCACAGCACCGGCGAGGCCGCGGCCGAGCTGTTCGACCGGCAGAGCGACCCGCAGCACGACTCGCCGGGCACCGCGCAGCTGCTGAACGCGCTCTACCACGGCACCCTGGACACCTTCGACGGCCCGGACGGCGACCGCGACCTCGCCGAGACCACCCGGCGCAGCTGGTTCTCCGGCAGCGAGGGCGGTCACCGCTGGCAGATCCTCGCCCGTCCCGATCAGGACCCCGGGGCCGGGAGTCGCCGGGCGCCGGCCGTCGCGCCGGAGTGGCTGGCCCGGCTCAACGCGGACCAGGCCGAACACGACACCCGGCTGCGTGAACTGACCGAGCACCAGTGGCGGGTGTGGGCCCTGCACTGGCTGCGCCACCTGCCGGAGGGCGAGCGGCCCTCGCAGCTGCCCGAGGGGTTCGACGACGAGTGCGACCGGCTGCTGGAGCCCGCCAACGAGGGCCCGGCCAAGGACGCCGACGACGCCCTGCGACGCATCGAGGAACTCCGCGGCCTGATCCCGTGGCCCGAGCCCGGCCAGGACCTCCAGGACGTCGCCGACACCTGGGCCGCCGAGCGGGGCCTCGACCCGGGCCTGCAGCTCCGGCGGCAGCCCGGTGACGCCTTCTACAAGCCCGCCGACCCGGTCCTGCTGATCAACGGCAGCGGCGGCGGCACCGTCCCGCTCACCCGCGACCGCGACAACCCGCTGCCCTGCCGACTCGGCACCGACCTGCTGCGCGAGGTGATGATCGGCTCCTCCTGGAGCCCGGTCGAGGCGAGTCCGCCCGACCCCGGCCTCACCGGCCTGCCCGCCGCCTGCGCGGCACTGCTCAAGGAGTTCGCCCTCCTGGAGCGCGCCGCCCGCACCGCCGACGGCGCCCGCACCGCGCTGCACGCCGTCGTGGAGAGCCCGGCCACCCGCGCGCGCGGTCCGCTCGCCGAGTACACCGCGCCCTGGCAGCAGCCCTGGCTGCCGATGACGCTGATGTGGAAGCTCAGCTGGTTCCCCACCCCCTACCGCAGCGACGGCACCACGCACTGGACGTTCAGCCCGCCCGATGACGGCATCGACGCCCACCACTACACCTGGGACGGCACCGGCACCCTGGCGGCGGACTTCGAGAGCGAGGGCGACGTCCTCAACCGCCTCTTCCGCTCCCGCGCCTACCTCGCGCCCACCACGGTGTACGTGCTGCGCGAACAGCTCGCCCGCTACCGGGCCACCCACCCGGGCGCCGACCGCGCCGCGCTGGCCGGACTGCGCCGGGAGCTGGAGCCGCTGGACGTGCTGTCGCAGACGCTCGACGGGTTCAACGACTGGCTGCTGCAGCTCGACGGCGGCGCGCAGGTGCCCGTCGAGGGCGCGGTCGCCAGGCTCGCCGGGCCGCAGAACCATGTCCCCGACCCGGCGACCGGCGCGTTCACCGGCCGCCACCAGCCCATCCGCGCAGGGCAGTTGTTCCTCACCGACCTGCGCCTGCTCGACCGCTTCGGCCGCTGCGTCGACCTGGTCACCTCGGGCGACGAGGGCAACTGGTACGGCCAGTACCCGGTGCTCACCGCCTCCGTCACCCCGAGCCACCCGCTCTACACCGAGCCCAGGATGGAAAACCCCGAGCGGTTCGTCCAGCTGCCGCCCCGGCTGCTCCAGGACGCCCGGCTGGCCTTCACCCAGGAGCCGTCCGGGCGCAGCGACGGACTGGCCGGCTGGCTGCTGGTCAACCACCTCGACCAGGCCCTCGGCGTGTACGCACCGGACGGCGCCGCCGTGGGGGACGTACGGATCGTGCTCACCCCGGACTCCGGCGAGGCCGCCAGGTGCGTCCCGCTGCCGCACTCCCCGTACACCGGGCACACCGACCCCCGGCTCCTCGCCGACCATCCCGAACTCGGCGGTTTCCTGGCCGGGTTGATCGACCGGCCGGACTCTGCCGGGGCGTTCCGCGCGCTCGTCGCCACCGTCGACCGCAGCGTCGCGGGCATCGTCGACACCGCGCCCGAGTCCGGGCCGCTGCCCGCCCGGCTGATCGGGCGGCCGGTCGCCCTGGTCCACGCCACCCTCGACCTCGAACTCCACCACCAGTTGCCGACCGATCCGTCCTGGGACACCGTCCTCGAACCGGTCACCGGCGCCCACGAGGACGAGGACTGGAACATCCGGCTCGGCGATCCGGAGCGCCTCGACGACGGCCTGATCGGCTACTTCGCCGGAGCCGCCGGCGAGCGGGTAGACTACGGCCTGCTGCGCGCGCTCGACCCGGCCGCCGACAGCGACTACCTGGACCCGGTCACCGACGGCGGCGACCTCGCGCTGCCCGCGCGCCCGCCCGTCCGGCGCCGCTTCCGGCGCGTCACCATGATCGCCCACCCGCACCTGCCGGTGCACGCCACCACCGACATCCTGCCCGTGCACGCCCTGCGGCTGGACGCCGAGCAGGTGCACCGCGCGCTCGGCGCCATCCGGGCCTCGTTCCGGCTCAACCCGCTGCTCGCCACCACGCGCGACCTGCGCCGCCTCGACACCACCATGGCCGTCGACCCGGCGCACCCGCTCGGCAACATCGCCGGACGCGCCCCGGCGGCGGCCGAGTTCCGCAGCCTCGGCGCACCGGCCGCCGGGAGCACCGTCGTGCTCGACCTCGGGTCGGTCCAGCGGCTCGCCGGGTACTCCCTGCTCACCGGCACGGCCGACGGCTCCCACCGGCCGGGGAACCCGGTGCTGGAGTACTCGGAGCGCGGCGAGCCGAACGGCTGGCGGCACCTGCCCTACGACGCCGAGCAGGCGGTGAACGAGCACACCCTCGACGAGGCCGTCCCCGCGCGGTACGTCCGCCTGCGGCTCACCACCGGCGCCGACGGCGTCTTCGGCATGCGGCGCTTCGCCGTCACCTGCGACCCGGACGACGCCGCTCTCCTCCTGCCGCCGCTGTCCGCCCGCTACGGCACCTGGAGCTGGGCCCAGCCGCAGGCGACCGCCACGGACGACCTGGACTGGGACGAGCGGCCGCTGTTCCCCGCCGACCACCTCAGCCACCCGGACGACCCGGCGCCCACCGCCCGGGCCGGCTACCTCCAGCTCCACCCGGCCGCGCCGAACCCCCCGGCCCGCTGACCCGCCGACCCCGCCCGCCACCCACCACCGGAAGGACCGCGCCGCATGGCCGTGACCGCCACGACCGACCTGCTCCGCTACACCCTCACCACCTCCCCGCCCGACCTCGTCCGGGCCACCGCGGGCCACCCCCGGCAGGCCCGGCTGGAGATCGCCGTCACCCGCAACCCGGCCGCGGACGGCGTCCCCGACTGCCGCAGCATCACCGTCGAGGTGCCGACCGGGGACGGGGCCGACGCCCTCACCGCCCGTGCCGAGCGCATCGACACCGCCTACCGGGCCCCGCACGGCCGCAGCTGGCACATCCGCGCGACCACCCCGGAGCCCGGCCGCACGGTGTTCACCTGCACCCCCGAAGGCCCGCGCGGCAAGGCCGGGTTCGACGACCGGGAGGACTTCACCCTCGTCCTGGAACGCATCCCGCTCACCGGCCCGCCCGGCACTGTCCAGCTGCGCATCAGCGACGAGACGGCGACCGGCTCCGGCGCCTACGCGCGGCGCAGCACCGTGCTGCCGGTGGCGGTGGTGTGCGAGTGATCGAGGTCATGGCCGCCACGGGGGCCCTGCTCGACCTGGTCTGCGACACCAACCCCGACCCGGTCACCGTCTCCACCGCCACCGAGACCAAGCGGGCGACGGTCTTCCTGACCTTCCGCAGGCCGGCCGGGAGCGCAGACGTCAAGTGCCGCGCGCTCAGGGTCACCGTTCCGGTGGGCACCGCGGCCGGCGACCTGTCCCTCAACACCGACGCGGCCCACGCCGACGACATCGACGACTACCCGCGCGACAGCGGCGGGCCGGAGTGGGACATCGAGCGCACCACCGTGCCGCCCGAGCCGACGGCACCGGGGCAGGTCACCTCGATCACCTTCACCTGCACCCCGCCGACCGGCGAGACCACCTTCGGCGCCGGGCGGGAGTTCACGCTGCTGCTGTCGAACATCCCGGTCAACCGCACGGTCGGGGCCGCCCGGCTGACCGTGACGGAGACGACGCGGCCCGGCTCGGGGAGCACCGACTGGGCAGACCGGCCGACCGGGGTGCCGGTGGTCGAGAAGCTCGCGAACGAGTTCTACGTGCGGAACTTCTCCAGCCGGGTCGGCCGGGTCGCCCACGGGCAGGCCGCCGTCCTGGAGTGGGAGGGCACCCCGCAGAACAGCGAGTACTACCTCTACTGGGACGACGAGCCCGCGAAGCGGCTCCCCTCCACCGGCCCGCTCACCTACACCACCCACGCGCTCACCCGGACGACGACCTTCGTGCTCGACGCGCAGACGCGGAACGCCGCCAACCAGACGGTGCACCACTACCGTTCGACCACCGTCACCGTGAAGGACCCGGACGTCCTGGCCAGGACCCTCACCGCCGCCGACAAGCTCGCCGTCCACGACACCTTCACCGCCGACCGGACCGACGCCCGCAGGACGTGGGCCCGTACGACGGACTTCACCGGCGACGTGACCATCAGCTGACGACCCGAGGCGCCCCCATCCCATGGCAACCAGTCCGCTCGCGCCCGACGGCCGCCTCCAGGCCGAGTGCGTGCCCAGCCCGAACCCCCTTCCGGTCTCGACGCCGAGCAAGACCAAGAACGGCGTCCTGCGCCTGACCTTCTCCAAGCCCGACGGCAGCCCCGACGTCAAGTGCCGCTCCATCACCGTGTCCCTGCCCATCGGGACGGCGCCGACCGACCTCACGGACAACCCCGTGCCGATTGACGGCAACCAGGACGGCGGGCAGGGCACCTGGCTGATCGTCCAACGCCCCTCGAAGGAGAGCTCCCTCACCTTCGTCTGCACCCCCGAGGCCCCCGGCAACCAGGTCACCTTCGACGCGACCCGCCGCTTCACGCTCAAGGTCTCCGCCATCCCCGTCGCCCGCACCCCCGGCGACGTCCGGCTCACCGTCACCGCCCACACCGCCACCGACAACGACTGGGAGGACCGCCCCGTGGACACGCCCGAGGTCGGGAAACACCGTGAGGACGCCTCCGCGTTCTTCTTCCGCGCCTTCTCCAGCGTGCAGCCGCGGGTGGCGAACAAGGGCAAGGCGACGCTGCGGTGGGAGGGCAGCGAGGCGGGCACCGAGTACTGGCTGTCCTGGGACGAGGGCGCACCGGTGAAGGTCACCGGCCTCAGCCACCAGAGCCACGAACTCACCGACACCACCACGTTCGTCCTGGACGCCCGCACCAAGGGCGCCGACGGCCAGGACGTCCACCACTACCTGTCCACGACGGTCACGGTGAAGGACCCGGACATCGTCGCCAGGACGGTGACGGCGAGCGACAAGGTGACGGTGACGGAGACCTTCACCGCCGACAACAAGGCCGGGAAGAAGACCACGATCGGCGCCACCACCTTCGACGGCAACGTCACCGTCACCACCGGCAACACCCTGACCGTCGCCGGGCAGATCAACGCCAACGGCGGCGTCAACGCCACCACCCTCACGACCAGCGGCGCCCTCAACGCCAACGGCACCGTCACCGCGAAGGCCGATGTGGTCATCGAGTCCGCGTACGCCCTGCGGACCGACACCATCTGGTCCTCCGGCAAGAGCGCGACCGGCACCGTCAACCTCCAGAGCAAGGTCGACTTCAAGCAGCCCGTCACCGCCAGCAACACGGTCACCGCGAACCGGGACGTCACCATCGACTCCGGCTACTCCCTCAAGGCGGCGAAGATCTACGCCGCCGACGGCGCCACGACCAGCACCGTCACCGTCAAGAGCAAGCTGGCCGTGGAACAGGCCGTGACGGCCATCGGCGCCGCCCAGACACTGTTCTCGAACTACCTGTCAGGCTTCGCCGACCGCACCTACACGGCCGCGGGCGGCGACGGATTCGTCCACGTCCGGCTCCAGAGCCTGCGGACGGACACGTCGTCCAGCGCCTGGCAGTTGCACGCCCACCACCGCATCACCGTCAACGTCGGCGGCGTGGACTACCAGTCCTCGACCGCCCAGTCGGGGTGGAAGGACAACGGCACGTTCCCGGGCGACAGCGTGGTCGTCCCCGTCAAGAAGGGGCAGACGATCCGGGTCACCGCGCAGAAGGGGAGCACGGGCGCGTGGTTGGCGCTCACCTGGACCCCGCTCGGCGGCAGCCACGCGCTGACGTAGGAGCAGCCACCGGCCCCGGAAGAGCACGGCAGCACAGGCCGGTGCCGGCCGCGCCCGGAGGGCGTGGCCGGCACCGGTGAGCCGGGGGAAGCGAATTCACGTTACGGAGAGTTCGACGGCGACCCAAGTCCCGGGTCCTTCCGGGAGTGGCGGTACTACGGTCGGAGAATTGCCGTTCGGGGGCCCGCTCCGCCGGTTCGTCAGAGGATCTTGATGGAGTTCACCTTCGGCGGGTGGTTCGGGTACGAGATGTCCGTCCAGCGGTTGACCCGCACCGAGTCGCCGTTGGCGTCGGAGTAGACCAGGTCGTTGTTCCCGGTGGAGATCCGGTCGACCCACCACCCGCCGAAGCCGATCTCCCCGCCGTTCGCGTAGCAGTCCACGCTGTCGCGGCCGTCCAGGTGCGACCAGATCTTCAGGAAGTCATTACGGCTCCCGTCGCACGGGATGTGGTCGATGGCGAAGGCGCTGCCGGACGGCACCGCCACCGTGAGGGTGGCCGCCGCGGCGAAGGCCATGGCCATCGAGCCCACGACCTTCTTGACATTCGAGAACATGGATTCTCCCCAGTCGGATCACATGAATAATCGGAGTCCGCTCCACAACGAGTTTCCGTTGCGTCGTGCTCGATCAGTATCCGGAACGCCTTTATGAGGGTCAATCGAACAGACCTTGGCGCACGGCGTTCTCGGTCATTTCCCTCCGGAATTTCGGCAAGGCGTGGGGCGTGTCGTTCCGGTGGGTTCACCCGATGACGTGTCGCGGCCTGCCGGGAGGAGACGGGGCGGCGTCCTCCCGCCCGGGGGCAGTGTCGGTGGGGCGGGGCGGTGGTGTCAGTCCGGATGGTTCCGGGTTCCGGGGTGGGTAGCGGGTGGTTAGCGTGCCCCGGGTGGTCCGGAGGGGCCGCTGCCACGCGTCTTCAGGAGGTCAGGATGACCGCGCACCACCCCGGTCGTAGGGCTCGCCGCCGGTGTACGGCGTGAGGGGCCGAGCGGTGCCGGGCTCCCTTCCCCGGCTGGCGCTGGTGGCGGCCGCGCTGCTGCTGCCGGTGGCCGTACCGGCCGCGCCCGCCGGGGCCGCGCCGACGGCGGTGGCCGGGTTCGCGGCGTCCTGCCCGGCCCGCGGCCAGATCTCCCAGGGCTACAGCCAGGAGCACAACGGCATCGACATCGCCAACGACTACGGCACCCCGATCTACGCGGTGGGCGACGGCGAGGTGACGGCCTCCGGCCCGGCACAGGGCTACGGCCAGTGGATCCGCATCCTGCACCCGGACGGGACCATCACCGAGTACGGGCACATGCGCGAGCGGGACGTGGCCGTCGGCGAGCACGTGACGGCCGGTCAGCAGATCGCGCTGATGGGCAGCGAGGGCCAGGCCAGCGGACCGCACCTGCACCTGCGGGTCTGGGCCGACGCCAACGCGACCGTGCGCACCGACCCCGTCCCCTACCTCGCGGACCGCGGCATCACCATGCCCTGCCGACCGGGGACCGGTCCGCGTCCGGCACCGCTGGTGTATCCGGCGCAGTCCGGGAAGGTGGTGTCGGCGCGCGGCGCGGACGGCCGCCTGGAGGTCTTCGCGGCCGGCACGAACGGCGTCTCGCACGCCTGGCAGACGGTGGCGAACGGCGCCTGGTCGGACTGGGAGTCCCTCGGCGGCCCGGGCGGCGCCGAGTTGGCCATCGGACCGGACGCGGACGGACGCCTGGAGATGTTCGCCCTCAACGGCAGCACCCTCCAGCACCGCTACCAGCTCGCACCCTCCGGCGCCTGGTCGAACTGGGAGACCTTCGGCGGCGGTGGGCACGGCCTCGCCGTGGGCGCCAACCAGGACGGACGCCTGGAGGTCTTCGCCTCCGGCCCCGCGGGCCTCTTCCACAAGTACCAGACGGCACCCAACAGCGGCTGGTCCGACTGGGAATCGGCCGGCGGCGGCCCCGCCGACAGCGAAGTCCGCCTCGGCAAGGCACCCGACGGCCGACTCGAAGTCTTCGCGCTCAACAGCACCACCTTCCAGCACCAGTGGCAGACCGCCCCCAGCGGCGGCTGGTCCGCCTGGGAGACCTTCGGCGGCGGCGGACGCGCCCTCACCGTCGACCACAACGAGGACGGCCGCCTCGAAGTCCTCGCCTCCGGCCCCACCGGCGTCTTCCACAAGTACCAGACCAACCCCACCACCTGGTCCGACTGGGAGCCCACGGGCGGACCGGCCGACTCCCGGCTGACCAGCCAGCCGACGGCGGACGGCCGCGTCGAGGTCTTCGGCATCAACGGCAGCGCAGCGCAGCACATCTGGCAGACCGGACTGAACGCCCCGTACGGCCAGTGGGACACCTTCGGAGGCGGCGGCACCGGGATCACCGCCGCGACCAACGCCGACGGCCGGATCGAGGTCTTCGGGACCAGCAGCGCCGGCGTCTACCACAAGTGGCAGACCGGCTTCTCCACCTGGTCCGACTGGGCCTGGCTCAACACCACCGCCGGCCCCGCCGTCAACTGAGGAGAGCTCACGTGACCAGCACACCACGCGCCCGTCGGGCGCCCCGCCGCGTCCTGCTGTCCGCGCTCACCGCGCTGGGCGTGGCGGCGGGCCTGACGGCGGGCGCCACGCCCGCGCCGGCCGCCACCGGCATCGACCTGTGCGCCGAGGTCGGCTACAACGCGGGCTTCCGGGGCGACGCCCTGGTCACCGCGATCGCCGTCGGCATGGCCGAGTCCAGCTGCAACCCCTCGGCGTCCAACGTCCAGAACAACACCCCGCCGTCCCGCGACCGCGGCCTGTGGGAGATCAACGACTACTGGCACCCCGAGGTCAGCGACGCCTGCGCCTTCGACGCCCAGTGCAACGCCAACGCGGCGTACCGCATCTCCAACGGCGGCACCAACTGGCAGCCCTGGTCGACCTACAACCAGCGCGCGCACGAGCGCTACCTCGGTGCGGCGCAGGCCGCGGTGGACCGGCTCGGCCACCACGACCCGGGCCCGGCACCGTTGGTCTACCCGGCGAAGTCCGGGAAGGTGGTGTCGGCGCGCGGCGCGGACGGCCGCCTGGAGGTCTTCGCGGCCGGGGCCAACGGTGTCTCGCACGCCTGGCAGACGGCGGTGAACGGCGCCTGGTCGGACTGGGAGTCCCTCGGCGGCCCGGGCGGCGCCGAGTTGGCCATCGGCCCGAACGCGGACGGACGCCTGGAGATGTTCGCCCTCAACGGCAGCACCCTCCAACACCGTTACCAGCTCGCTCCGTCCGGCGCCTGGTCGGGTTGGGAGACCTTCGGCGGAGGCGGCCACGGCCTCGCGGTGGGTGCCAACCAGGACGGACGCCTGGAGGTCTTCGCCTCAGGCCCGGCGGGCCTCTTCCACAAGTACCAGACCGCACCCAACAGCGGCTGGTCCGACTGGGAATCGGCCGGCGGCGGACCGGCCGACAGCGAGGTCCGCCTCGGCAAGGCCCCCGACGGCCGACTGGAGGTCTTCGCGCTCAACAGCACCACCTTCCAGCACCAGTGGCAGACCGCCCCCAGCGGCGGCTGGTCCCCCTGGGAGACCTTCGGCGGCGGCGGACGCGCCCTCACCGTCGACCACAACGAGGACGGCCGCCTCGAAGTCCTCGCCTCCGGCCCCACCGGCGTCTTCCACAAGTACCAGACCAACCCCACCACCTGGTCCGACTGGGAGCCCACGGGCGGACCGGCCGACTCCCGGATCACCAGTGAGCGCTCCCCGGACGGCCGGGTGGAGGCCTTCGCCATCAACGGCACCACCGCGCAGCACATCTGGCAGACCGGCGTGAACGCGCCCTACGGCCAGTGGGACGGCTTCGGCGGCGGCGGCACCGAGATCTTCGCCGCCGCGAACGCCGACGGCCGGATCGAGGTCTTCGGCGCCAGCAGCGCCGGCGTCTACCACAAGTGGCAGACCGGCTTCTCCACCTGGTCCGACTGGGCCTGGCTCAACACCACCGCCGGCCCCGCCGTGGGCTGACACCCCCGGCAGTCCCCGGCGGCCGGGGGGGGCGGGGCCGGCCACGCCGCCCGGGCCCCGCCCCACCGGGGCCG
>NZ_JBHJWG010000052.1:0-68121 GCF_042266305.1 Kitasatospora sp. NPDC056076 | reverse complement strand
GCTGGGCGCCGTGGGCGGTCTGAAAATCACCCGCAACGCCCCTCTCCGCACCCACCCCCTCCACCGCCCCCTCCCGCAGCGCGTCCCTCTCGCCTTGGGCGGGTGGTGGGGGGAGGGGGGTGGTGGGGGCGCGGGGCGTTGCCCGCGCGCCCGTGCAGGTGGGTTTCCGGCTCCTTGCGGTGCCGGTCAGACGGGGATGGTGGGGTGGTGGGTGCTGAGGAGGTGCCAGAAGCGGGGGGTGAGGGGTGGGGTGGGGGTGGTGGGGTGGGTGGTGGTGCCCCAGTGGGAGGGGATGTGGTGTTCCTGGTGGAGGACGGGGAGGACGGCGGCGAGGTCGGGTTCGGGGACGGGGACGAGGCGGGCGATCGGGCGGAGGTGGGGTTGCCAGCGGCCGGCCACGCACTGGCGGAGCAGGGCGTCGAGGGCCTCGCGGCGGCCGGTGGCCTCGACGAGTTCGGTGAGGCGCAGGCCTAGGACCTGGGCGAGGGCGTGGGTCTGGTCCGGGTCGCCGTCCCAGTCGCCGGTCAGTTCGGCCTGGCGGTAGGTGGGCAGGGGGATGCCGACCCGTTCGGCGACGGTTTCCGGGGGGAGTTCCCGGGCGAGGCGGTGGTCGCGCAGGCTGACGGGGTGGCCGGGCATCAGGGCGGCGGCCGGGCACCAGAGGGCGCGGGCCAGGGCGATGAACTCGGTCTCGCCGGGGCGCAGCACGCCGTCCTCCCAGGCGAGGACGTGGCCGGGCAGCAGTCGGACGCCGTGTGCGGCCATGCCCTCGGCGACCTGCTCGGGGGTCAGCCCGAGGCCGGTTCGGTGGGCCCGGGCGGCCTCCGGCGAGAACGGCACCGGGGCGGGGGCGGCGACGGGGGGCTTTCTGCGGCGCATGGCCGAACCGTAGGCGTGGCCTGCGGCGCGGCCCCAGCCGCCGAACGCACGAAGCGGGGGCGCCGGGCTCTCGGTGGTACTGGGCGATCGCACAGGGCGGGGGCGGGTGCGTCGTGTGACCAACCCCTCCGTGACCTCGGTTGACTCCCGGTTCGGGCGCGTGATGGGATCCTGGGGCCAAACGGAGGCATGGAGAGGAAGCCGGTGCGAGTCCGGCGCGGTCCCGCCACTGTCACCGGGGAGCACGCTCGGAAAGTGCCACGGCGGACCGTCAGGGGCCGTTGGAAGGCCCGGGGGTGCGTCGGACCCGGAAGCCAGGAGACTCTCGCCCCCGGTACGTCGATCCAGGGCGCGGACCCTGAGTGAGGACACCCACGCGATGCAGGCTGCCCCGCCCGGTTGGATCCCCGGCTTCTCGATGCTGTGCGCCCGCTGACCCGGGCCGCGGCCTTCGCGGTGGGCGCGCTCGTGGGCTACGCCGCCGACGCCCGGTACGCCGACCCGCGCCGCGGCCACCCCGTCGCCCTGTTCGGCACGGCCGCGGGGCGGCTGGAGCGGCGGCTGTGGCGCGACGACCGGGCAGCCGGTGCCGGGTACACCGCGGTGTGCGTGGGTGCGGTCGCGGCCGGCGCGCTCGCCCTGGACCGTACGGTCGGGCGCCGTCCGCTGGGCCGGGCCGCGTTGGCGGCGGCGGCGACCTGGACGGTGCTCGGCGGCACCTCGCTGACCCGGGAGGCCCGCACCGTCGGACGCTCGCTGGCCGCGGGCGACCTGACGGCGGCCCGGGAGCGGCTGCCGCACCTGTGCGGGCGGGATCCGAGTGCGCTGGACGGGCAGCAGATCGCCCGGGCGGTGGTCGAGTCGGTGGCCGAGAACACGGCGGATGCCGTGGTGAACGCACTGGCCTGGGGTGCCCTGGCGGGCACGCCGGGGCTGCTGGCGTTCCGCGCGGTGAACACCCTGGACGCCATGGTGGGCCACCGCTCGCCCCGCTACGCCCGCTTCGGCTGGGCCTCGGCCCGGCTGGACGACGTGGCGGGCTGGCCGGGCGCCCGGCTGACGGCCCTGCTGACGGTGGCCGCCGCGCCCGAGCCCCGGACCGCCTGGCGGGTCTGGCGCCGGGACGGCTCCGCGCACCCGAGCCCGAACGCGGGCCAGGCCGAGTCGGCCTTCGCGGGGGCGGTCGGGGTGCGGCTGGGCGGGACGTTGCAGTACGGGGAGCGGGTGGAGCACCGGCCCGTCCTGGGTGCGGAGTTGCGGCCGGTGACGGTGGACGACATCGAGCGGGCCTGCACGCTGTCCCGGCGGGTGGGCGCGCTGGCGCTGGGTACGACGGTCGCGGGGCACGTCCTGCTGCGCATGCTGATGAGGAAGAGGGGTGGGGCATGAGCAAGGCACTGCTGGTCGCGGGGACGACCTCGGACGCGGGCAAGAGCGTGGTGACGGCCGGGATCTGCCGGTGGTTGGCCCGCCAGGGCGTGCGGGTGGCACCGTTCAAGGCGCAGAACATGTCGCTGAACTCCTTCGTCACCGCCGACGGAGCCGAGATCGGCCGCGCCCAGGCGATGCAGGCGCAGGCCGCCCGGGTGGAGCCGGAGGCGGCGATGAACCCGGTGCTGCTCAAGCCGGGCGCGGACGGCCGCAGCCAGGTGGTGCTGCTGGGCAGGCCGGTGGCCGAGGTGGGTGCGCTGGACTACCGGGAGCGCAAGCCCGTCCTGCTGGAGCGCGCGCTGGAGTGCCTGGCCGATCTGCGCGCCCGCTACGACGTGGTGGTGTGCGAGGGCGCCGGCTCCCCCGCCGAGATCAACCTGCGCGACCGGGACATCGCCAACATGGGCCTGGCCACGGCCGCCGCGCTGCCGGTGGTGGTGGTCGGGGACATCGACCGCGGCGGGGTGTTCGCGGCGATGTACGGGACGCTGGCGCTGCTGTCGGCGGAGGACCAGCGGCACGTGGCCGGCTGGTTCGTCAACAAGTTCCGCGGTGACGCCCGGCTGCTGGCGCCCGGGCTGGAGATGCTGCACGAGCTGACCGGCCGTCCGGTGCTGGGCACGCTGCCGATGCTGCCGGGCCTGTGGCTGGACGCCGAGGACTCGCTGGACCTGTCCACCGTGGTGGACCGGGTGGACGGGCGCGGGCCGCTGGGGGCGGACGTGCTGCGGGTCGCCGTGGTGCGCTTCCCCCGCTTGTCGAACTTCACCGACCTGGACGCGCTGGCCCAGGAGCCGGGCGTGCTGGTGCGCTGGGCGACCCGGCCGGAGGAGCTGGCCGACGCCGACCTGGTGGTGCTGCCCGGCACCCGGGCGACCGTGGCGGACCTCGCCTGGCTGCGTGAGCGCGGCCTGGAGCCGGCGTTGAAGGCGCGGGCGGCGGCCGGGCGGCCGGTGCTCGGGGTGTGCGGCGGCTACCAGATGCTGGCGCACTCGATCGAGGACGAGGTCGAGTCGAAGGCCGGTGTGGTCGACGGACTCGGGCTGCTGCCGACCCGGGTGCGCTTCGGCGTCGAGAAGGTGCTGGCGCGGCCGGTCGGCGAGGCGTACGGGCAGCGGGTGGAGGGGTACGAGATCCACCACGGGGTGGTGGCCGTCGAGGGGGGCGTTCCCTTCCTGGACGGTTGCCGGGTCGGCTCGGTCTGGGGCACCACCTGGCACGGCGCGCTGGAGAACGACGGCTTCCGCCGTGAACTCCTGCGCGAGGTCGCCGACTTGGCCGGCCGGGCGTTCGTAGCGGCGCCGGACACCTCGTTCGCCGTGGCACGCGAGGCCCGGTTGGACCGGCTGGGCGACCTGATCGAGGAGCACGCGGACACCGACGCGTTGTGGAAGCTGATCGAGGGCGGGGTGCCGGCGGCCGGATCGCTGCCGTTCCTCCTGCCCGGAGCACCTGGGAGTGACGCATGAGTGAGGTCCGCTATCCGTTCACCGCGATCGTCGGGATGGCCGACCTGCGGCTCGGGCTGCTGCTGAACGCGGTCTCCCCGGCCGTGGGCGGCGTGCTGGTGCGCGGCGAGAAGGGCACCGCCAAGTCGACCATGGTGCGCGCGCTGGCCGGGCTGCTGCCCGCCATCGCCGTCGTGGACGGCTGCCGGTTCGCCTGCGACCCGGCCGGGCCGGACCCGCAGTGCCCGGACGGCCCGCACGCCACCTTCGGGAGCCACCAACGGCCGTCGCAGCTGGTCGAGTTGCCGGTCGGCGTGGCCGAGGACCGGATCGTCGGCTCGCTCGACCTGGAGCGCGCGCTGGCCGAGGGCGTCAAGGCGTACGAGCCCGGCCTGCTCGCCAAGGCGCACCGCGGCGTGCTGTACATCGACGAGGTGAACCTGCTCCAGGACCACGTGGTGGACCTGCTGCTGGACGCCGCCGCGATGGGCCGCTCCTACGTCGAGCGCGAGGGCGTGTCGGTGCGGCACGCGGCGCGGTTCCTGCTGGTCGGCACCATGAACCCGGAGGAGGGCGAGCTGCGGCCGCAGCTGCTCGACCGCTTCGGCCTGACCGTCGAGATCGCCGCCACCCGGGAGCCGGCCGAGCGTGCCGAGGTGGTCCGGCGCCGGCTCGCCTACGACGCCGATCCGGCCGGTTTCGCCGACCGGTTCGCGGCGGAGGAGCGGGAGCTGGCCGAACACATCACCGCGGCGCGGGAGTTGCTCCCGAAGGTCGAGCTGACGGATGTGGCGCTGCGTCAGATCACGGCGGTGTGCGCCGCGTTCGAGGTGGACGGACTGCGCGCGGACATCGTGATGGCCCGCACCGCGGTCGCGCTGGCCGCCTGGGCCGGGCGGACGGAGGTGCTGGAGGAGGACGTCCGCAAGGCCGCCCAGCTCGCCCTGCCGCACCGGCGCCGCCGCAACCCCTTCGACGCCCCGGGGTTGGACGAGGAGCAGCTGGACCGCACACTGGAGGAGCACGCCCAGCCGGAGGAGCCGGAGGTCGAGCCGGATCCGGAGCCGGAGAGTGACGGGCCGGAGCCCGACGGGGACGGTCCGGACGGCGGCGGTGACGGCGGCCCGGGTGACGGCGGCCCCGACGGCGGCGGTGCGCCCGAGCCGGCCGACGGCGCGGCCCCGGAGCCCGCGACCACGGACACCGAGCTGCCCGAGCCGCAGCCCGTACCGGCCCAGCACCCCTCCCCCGCCCGGGAGTCGGCGCCGGTCGCGGCCGGGGACCCGTACCGGACGCGGCTGTTCACCGTGCAGGGCACCGGCCACGGCGCCCAGGGCCGCCGCTCCCCCGCCGAGACCACCGGCGGGCACACCGTCCGGGCCCGCCGCCCGCAGGGCGCGCTCAGCCGGCTGCACCTGACCGCGACCCTCCAGGCCGCCGCGCCGCACCAGGTGGCGCGCGGGCGGGCCGGCCGGGCGCTGGTGCTGCACAAGGACGACTTCCGCGAGCAGGTGCGTCAGGGACGGGAGTCCAACCTGGTGCTGTTCGTGGTGGACGCCTCCGGCTCGATGGCCGCCCGGCAGCGGATGACCGCCGTCAAGGGCGCGGTGCTGTCGCTGCTGATGGACGCCTACCAGCGCCGGGACAAGATCGGCATGATCACCTTCCGCGGCGCGGACGCCGAACTGGCCCTGCCGCCCACCTCCTCGGTGGAGGTCGGCGCCGCCCGGCTGGAGACCCTGCCCACCGGCGGGCGCACCCCGCTGGCGGCCGGCCTGCTGCGCGCCCACGAGGTGCTGCGGGTCGAGCGGCTGCGCGACCCGAACCGGCGCCCGCTGCTGGTCGTGGTGACCGACGGCCGGGCCACCGGCGGGCGGGACGCGCTCGCCCGCTCCCAGCGGGCGGCCACCCTGTTCGCCGCCCAGGGCACCGCGAGCGTGGTGCTGGACTGCGAGTCCGGGCCGGTCCGGCTGGGCCTGGCCCGCACCCTGGCCGGGCTACTCGGCGGCAGCGCCGTCAGCCTGGACGAGCTGCGCGCGGAGGGCGTGGCCTCGCTCGTCCGCGCCAACCGACCCGTCTCCACCTCGATCCGAAAGGCGGCCTGAGCCGACATGCCCAAGGGTGTCCCCGAGAGCGTTCCCGACGACGGCCTGACGACCCGTCAGCGCCGTACCCAGCCGATCACCGCCGTGCACACCGGCCCCGGGAAGGGCAAGTCCACGGCCGCCTTCGGCATGGCGCTGCGGGCCTGGAACCAGGGCTGGTCGGTCGGGGTGTTCCAGTTCGTGAAGTCCGCCAAGTGGAAGGTCGGCGAGGAGAACGCGCTGCGCGTGCTCGGCGCCTCCGGCGAGGGCGGCACCGTCGACTGGCACAAGATGGGCTCCGGCTGGTCCTGGATCCAGCGCTCCGCCGAGCAGGAGATGACCAGCGAGGAGGCGGCCAAGGAGGGCTGGGAGCAGGTCAAGCGCGACCTCGCCGCCGAGACCTACCGCTTCTACGTGCTGGACGAGTTCACCTACCCGATGCACTGGGGGTGGATCGACCCGGAGGAGGTCGTCGCGGTGCTCCAGGACCGCCCCGGCAGCCAGCACGTCGTCATCACCGGCCGGTACGCGCCCGAGGCGCTGACCGGGGTCGCCGACCTGGTCACCGAGATGACCAAGGTCAAGCACCCCATGGACGCCGGCCGCAAGGGCCAGCGCGGTATCGAGTGGTGACCTCTTGAACAACGTCCCCCGCCTCGTCGTCGCGGCGCCCTCCTCGGGCGCCGGCAAGACCACCGTCGCCACCGGCCTGATCGCGGCGCTCGCCGCGCGCGGGCTGGCGGTGTCGCCGCACAAGGTCGGCCCCGACTACATCGACCCGGGCTACCACGCGCTCGCCGCCGGGCGCCCGGGCCGCAACCTGGACGCCTTCATGTGCGGGCCGGAGCGGATCGCGCCGCTGTTCCTGCACGGCGCGGCGGGGGCGGACGTCGCCGTGGTCGAGGGCGTCATGGGCCTGTTCGACGGGGCCTCCGGGCGCGGGGAGCTGGCCTCCACCGCGCACGTCGCCAAGCTGCTGCGGGCCCCCGTGGTGCTGGTGGTGGACGGCTCCTCGCAGTCCCGCTCGGTGGCCGCGCTGGTGCACGGCTTCGCCTCCTGGGACCCGCAGGTGCGGCTCGCCGGGGTGATCCTCAACCGGGTCGCCTCCGACCGGCACGAGCACCTGCTGCGCGAGGCCCTGGAGGAGGGCTCCGGGGTGCCCGTGCTGGGCGCGCTGCGCCGCTCGGCGGCGGTGGCCACGCCGTCCCGGCACCTCGGGCTGATCCCGGCGGTGGAGCGCTCGGCGGAGGCCTTGCAGGCCGTTGCCGACATGGGCTCCCTGGTGGCGGCTTCGGTCGATCTGGACGCCGTACTGGAACTCGCCCGTACCGCACCGGAGTTGGACGCCGAACCGTGGGATGCCTCGGCGGAGGTCACGCCGGTCGGCGGGCGGCCGCGGATCGCGGTGGCGGGCGGTGCGGCCTTCTCGTTCTCGTACGCCGAGAACGCCGAGCTGCTCGGCGCGGCGGGTGCGGAGGTCGTCCCGTTCGACCCGCTGCACGCCTCGATGCTGCCCGAGGGCACCGCCGGACTGGTCATCGGCGGCGGCTTCCCCGAGCTGTACGTCCGGGAGTTGAGCCGGAACGCCGAACTGCGGCGGGCCATCGCCGACTTCGCGGCGGCGGGCGGCCCGATCGCCGCCGAGTGCGCCGGACTGCTCTACCTGGGACGGGAGTTGGACGGACTGCCGATGTGCGGCGTACTGGACACCGACGCCCGGATGACCGAGCGGCTCACCCTCGGCTACCGGGAGGCCGTCGCCCTGCACGACTCCCCGCTCGCCCCGGCGGGCACCCGGCTGCGCGGGCACGAGTTCCACCGGACGGTCTGCGAACCGGGCGCCGGCGAACACCCCGCCTGGGGCTGGCGCCTGCCGACCGGGCCGCGGACGGAGGGGTTCGCGGGCGGCAACGTCCACGCCTCGTACCTGCACCTGCACTGGGCCGGGGCACCCGGGGTGGCGGAGTCGTTCGCGGGAGCGGCGGCGGCGTTCAATTCCGGGGCGTCCTGAGGGCCCTCCTCCTTAGGATGCGCGCATGGATGTGATCGTTCTCAACGGCGGCTCCAGTTCCGGGAAGTCGAGCATCGCCCGGCGCTTGCAGGAGCTGCTCCCGGGGCCGTGGCTGCACCTCGGCGCGGACACCATGGTGGAGGCGCTGCCGCCGTGGCTGCTCGGCGGCGAGGAGGGCATCGGCGGCCTGACGGACGGGGACGGCACGGTGGAGGTCGGGCCGGCCTTCGCCCGGCTGGACGCCGCCTGGACGCTCGGCGTGGCCGCGATGGCCCGGGCCGGGGCCCCGGTCCTGGTCGACGAGGTGTTCCTCGGCGGCGCCGCCTCCCAGCAGCGGTGGCGCGCGGCGCTGGACGGCCTGGAGGTGCTCTGGGTCGGCGTGCGCTGCGACCCGGCGGTGGCCGCGGCCCGCGAGGCCGCGCGCGGCGACCGGGTCGCCGGGATGGCCGCCGCCCAGGCGTCGGCGGTGCACGAGGGCGTCGCGTACGACCTGGTGGTCGACAGTTCGCAGGCCTCGGTGGCGGACTGCGCCGACGCCGTCCTCGCCCGTGTCGCGGCCGCCGGATGAGCCCCGCGCGGGCGGCCCGTTGCGGTTGACTGTCCGGGGACACCCCCTTCCCACGGAGGCACCCCCATGGCCAGGCAGTACGAGTACAGCGCCGAGCTCCACTGGACCGGCAACCGGGGCACCGGCACCAGCGACTACCGGGCCTACTCCCGCGACGTCGAGGTGTCGGTCGAGGGCCTGCCGGGCATCCTCGGCTCCGCCGACCCCGCCTTCCACGGTGACCCGGCCCGCTGGAACCCGGAGCAACTGCTGCTGGTCTCGCTCGCCCAGTGCCACCTGCTGTCGTACCTGCACCAGTGCGCGGTGAACGGGGTCGTGGTGACCTCGTACGCGGACCGGCCGGCGGGCACCATGACCGTGACCCAGGAGGGCGTGCGCTTCACCTCGGTGGTGCTGCACCCGCGGGTCGAGGTCGCCGAGCCGGGGATGGTGGAGCGGGCCCTCGGCCTGCACGGGGCGGCGAACCGGGGCTGCTTCATCGCCAACTCGGTGAACTTCCCGGTGCGGCACGAGGCCGAGGTGACGGTGGGCGTCGCGGGCTAGCCGCTGGTCTGCGGCTGGTAGGGCCGGGTGCGTTTCGACCCGCACACCACGCACCCCTCGACCCGGCAGCGGGGTCGAGGGGCGCGGGGTGCGGTCCGGGCGGTCAGCTGAAGGAGACCTCGTAGACCTCGGCGCTGCGGGGGGTGAAGCGGGCGGTGCCGGTGAGGCCCTCATAGGCGAGCGTGCCGCCGGTGACGATCGCGTCGAACTCCTGGAGTGCAGCGCCCGCATGGGCGATCGGCCGCACACTGGTGAGGGCGATCTGCTTGCCGTCGTCGTACTTGATCACGGTGCTGCAGAGATGCTGGTCCTGGGTCGAGCCGACCTGGTCCTTGACGCAGTTGCCGTAGGCGGTGCCGACCTGGTTCCCGTTCACGTCCTTGACCTTGGCGCGGTTGCCGTAGGGGACGCCGAGCTTCGGAGTCCCGGACAGGGTGTCGGAGCCGGTGTAGTCGAACTCGACGTCCGGCACGTTCGCCGCCCTGGTCGAGCGGTGGGTGCCGGCCTGGGGCTGGGTGTCGGCCACGGCCGGCATGCTCAGCGCGGCGACCACGCCGACGGTGAGCGCCGCGGCGGCCAGGGCGAGGGAGCTCTTGACGGTGATGGGTCGCTGCAACGGAGTCTCCGAGGTCGGTTCCGGGATGGCCTCGTGGCCGGGGCGCATCCCATCACACCCACCGGTCGATGACTACGATCCGTGATCGCGTGTGTTGATCCGGGTGAAACGGCTGCTTCCCTGGTGAGACACGGGCCGGTCGTTCGTGAGCGGATGTTTCGTGCCGCCCGAACGGCCCGGCCGCTACCCGGACGGCCGACCGGAAGCCACCCGGGCGGCGCAGCGGTCTGGCCGACCGACCCCGGGCCCGGGTCAGAGCGCCAGCGTCTGCCAGCCGCGGGTGATCTGCTCGTGGACGGCCGCCTGATCCGGCGTCGTCGACCGGGCCACCGCGAGCGCAGCCAGCAGCGCCGTGCCGTCCGCCGGGCGGGCGGCCGGGTCGATGGCCAGGGCACGGGCGACGACGGCCGCGAGCCTCGGGTCGAGGGCCTGGACCGCCGCCAGGGCGGCGGGCTCGGGCCCGCTCTCCACGATCCGGCGGATCACCGCGCCCGTGTTGGTCGCCGCGAACGGGCTGACGCCGTACGCCGCGCAGACCACGCAGCACGCCCAGGCCCACACGTCGGCCGCCGGGCCGGGCCGCTCGTCGCCGAACTGCTCCGGCGCCATGTACGTCAGGGTGCCCGGGCCGCCGCCGGTGGCGGTCAGCCGGGTGCCGTCCACGATCGCCGCGATGCCGAAGTCCAGCAGGCGCGGGCCGGCCGTGGTCAGCATGATGTTGGCGGGCTTGAGGTCCCGGTGCACCAGGCCGAGCCGGTGCACCCCGGAGAGCGCCACGGCCAGCGCCAGGGCCAGGGCGTTCAGCGCCTCGGCGGAGCGGATCGGGCCCTGTTCGCGCAGATGGGCGTCGAGCGGGCGCCCGTCCAGCAACTCCATGGCCAGGTACGGGCGACCGGCGTCCACACCGGTGTCGAGCACCCGGGCGGTGTAGGCACCGGGGACCATCGCCAGCACCTCGGCCTCGCGCTGGAAGCGGCGCAACAGGTCGCCCTCGGCGAGGAGTTCGGGGTTGATGGTCTTGAGCGCGACCTGGGTCGCGGAGCCCTGGCGCTGGGCGAGGTAGACCGTGCCCATGCCGCCGGAGCCGATCCGGCCGAGCAGTTGGTAGCCGCCGATCGTCCGGGGCTCGTGCGCGCCCAGCGGACTGCCGACGGGCGGGACGGACGCCACCGGCGGCACCACGGGCGGCACCACGGGCGGCATCGGCGGGGCGGGCGGGGCCGGCGGGGTGAACTGCGGGGGGACGTAGGGGCCCTGCGGCGGCTGGGCGGTGGGCGCGTACGGGTTCTGCGCGTCCAGGTACGCCTGGAACGCCTGGGCAGCACCGGCCTCCGGGGCACTCCCCGGCTCCGCCCCGACCTGCCTGGGCCTGCGGCTCACGAAGTGGGCGACGAGCTGGAACACCAGGGCCGGGACGACCAGGGCGGCCGGCAGGACGAACACCGCGAGCACCGCGCGGACCACCAGCAGGCCGACGATCCGGGCCTGGGTCGCACCGGCCGACCAGATCTGCGGAGGCAGGTCAGCGGTCAGCAGCCTGCGCTGGGTCAGGTAGCCGAGCAGCAGGCAGAGCAGCAGACCGAGGACGAAGACGGCGATGTACACCGTGCGCATCAGGTCGAAGTCCGTGTGCGTCGGGTAGGCGAGGTACCTCGCATTGGAGGGCTGGAACGGCTGCCCCAGCCCCTTGAAGACCATGCTGCCCGCGACGTTGGCGGACAGGAAGACCATCACCCCGGCGATGCCCAGCAGGCCCAGCACCAACTCGCCGACGGTGGCGCCGACCCCGCCCGGCGCGCCCGCGCTCGCATCCGCGCCGGTCGCGGCCAATGCCCTTCGGCGCGTGGCCGTTTGGGCACGCACCAGCACCGGCAGCGTCGCCATCCGCAACAGCAGCGCCGCACCGATCATGAGCAGTACGACGACGTCCAGCGTGCTCAGCATGCTTCCCCCTGGCTGATCGAGCACACGGAGTATAGGGCCGATGCGGCCCGCGGGCGGAGCTACCGGTCCAGCAGGGCGCCGAGGTAGCGGTCGATCTCCGCGCGCAGCTCCTCCGGCATCGGCACGTGCCAGTGCCCGCTGCCCGCGGTCGCGTTGAACAGCACTCCGTCGCACCAGCGGATCAGCCGGCGGGCGTCGCCCTCGGGGTCGGTGGAGCCGGCGGCGGCGAGCAGGACAGCGCCGAGCTCGGCGAAGCGGGCGCCCAACCGGTCGTAGACGACGCGCAGTTCGGGCCGGCGGGTGGCCTCCAGGGCGAGTTCCAGGCGGGCCAGGGTGAGCCTGCGGCCGCTGGTGAGCGCCTGGAACAGCACCTCGGCGCCGACCTCGGCCAGCAGCGCACGGGCCGGTGCGGCCGCCCGGGGGCGCTCGCCCTCGGTGAAGACCGGGTGGTCGACGGTCTCCCGCTCGACGATCCGGGTGAGCACGAGTTCCAGCAGGGCGGCCCTGGTCCGGGCAAGGTTGGAGGTCGAGCCGGCGGGCAGGCCGGCGGCGTCGTCCACGGCGCGGTGGGTGAGTCCGCGCAGGCCGGCCTCGGCGATCAGGTCGATGGCGGCGTCGGCGATCAGGGTCGGGCGCGGGGGCGTCATGGGTCCGATCATGGCCTTTCCTCGGGGACTACCCAACTCACTACAGCCGTAGTTTACGGCCCACTACATGTGTAGTACGGTGCCGAGCAGTGGCCACTACAGCTGTAGTGGCCGAGAGCGTGGGAGAACAGGAGCCCCCCATGGGCCAGCACCAGGCGATCGTCATCGGCGGCGGCATCGGCGGCCTCACCGCCGCCCTCGCCCTCCACCGGCAGGGCGTCCCCGTCACCGTCCACGAACGCGCCGCGAACCTGGAACCCGTCGGCGCCGGACTCGCCCTCGCCCCCAACGCCCTGCGCGCCCTCGACCTCCTCGGCGTCGGCCCCCGGCTGCGCGCCCGCGCCACCGACCACCCCGCCGTCGGCATCCGCCACCCCTCCGGCCGCTGGCTCGTCCGCACCACCAGCGCCGCCGTCCGGGCCCGCTTCGGCGACTCCGTCGCCGCCGTCGCCCGTGCCGAGGTCATCGCCGCCCTGGTCGACGCGCTGCCCGAAGGCACCGTCCGCACCGACTCCCCCGCCACCGTCACCGACCCCGGCGACCACCACCGGCCCGCCGTCGTCCGCACCCGCGAGGGCGACCGGGCGGCCGCCCTGGTCGTCGCCGCCGACGGCATCCACTCCGCCACCCGCAGCCTGCTCTTCCCCCACCACCCCGGCCCGCGCTACAGCGGATTCACCACCTGGCGCGCCATCGTCACGCCCGGGGCCCGTCTTCGACCGGCCGCCGCCGGCGAGGTCTGGGGCCCCGGCCGCCTCGCCGGGATCGTCCCGCTCGCCGAGGACCGGGTCTACGTCTACGGCGCCGCCCTCGCCCCGGCCGGCGCCCGCGCCGGCGACGAAGCGGCCGAACTCCGGCGGCTCTTCGGCGACTGGTGCGCCCCCGTCCCCCAGCTGTTCGCCCTCGCCGAACCGGACCGGCTGCTCCGCAACGACGTCCGGGAACTCGCCGACCCCCTGCCCGCCCACCACCACGGCCGGGTCGCCCTCCTCGGCGACGCCGCCCACGCGATGTGCCCCTTCCTCGGCCAGGGCGCCTGCCAGGCCATCGAGGACGCCGTCGTCCTCGCCTCGCTGCTCACCCCCGCCGGCGACCCCGCCACCGCCCTCCCCGCCTACACCGCCGCCCGCCTCCCCCGCACCACCGCCGTCGTCACCGCCTCCCGCCGCACCGGCAGCCTGGTCGCCCTCCGCACCCCCGCCGCCACCCTCCTGCGCACCACCGCCCTCACCCTGGCCGGCCTCCTCCCCGCCCGCACCCTCCTCGGCCGCACCGGCACCCTCTACGACTGGCAGCCCCCCGCCCTCCACCCGGCGGCCTGAGGATCTCGGCGGCACTGGACGACTACCAGCACGGCACCGCGCGACGCCCACCCCGGGACCGTCAGTGGCCACGGGACCAGCAACTCGCCGCCCACCGTGAACTTCCCCCGCGATAAGCCAAGTTCACGATGGAACTCCGGCCCGCCCACGGCGACCGCCGCGACGGGGACCACGACTGGCGCGGGTGGAGCCGGGCCGGATTGTCAGTGGGGATCGGGAGGATGGGCGGCATGACGGACTCAGGGCGGGCCATCCCCGACTACTGGGACGCGGCCGCGGCGGTCTTCGACGAGGAGCCGGACCACGGGTTGCGGGCGCCGGTGGTGCGGGAGGCGTGGGCGCGGCGGGTGCGGGGGTGGTTGCCGGGCGGGGCGGTGGAAGTGCTGGATGTCGGGTGCGGGACGGGGTCGTTGGCCGAGTTGGTGGCGGCGGACGGGCACCGGGTGACGGGGGTGGACCTGGCGCCGCGGATGGTCGCGCGGGCCCGGGCGAAGCTGGCGGCGGCCGGGCTGGCCGGGCGCTTCCTGGTGGGGAACGCGGGTGCGCCGCCGGTGCGGGAGAGCGGCTTCGACGTGCTGCTGTCGCGGCACCTGGCCTGGACCCTGCCCGACCCGGAACGGGCGCTGCGCGCCTGGGTGCGGCTGCTGCGCCCGGGCGGGCGGCTGGTGCTGGTCGAGGGGCGCTGGCGCGAGGCGGGCGAGCAGGCGGCCCCGTACGTCGCCGGGGCGGAGCGGCTGCCCTGGGGCGGCGGCGTGGGCGCCGACGAACTGGCCGCGGCGGTCCGCCCGTTGGTCGCGGAGCTGCGTGTCGAGCCGCTCACCGGGGACGCGGCCCTGTGGGGCGGCCCGGTGACGGACGAGCGCTACGCGCTGGTCGCAATCACCTGACGGATCTTCACCAGCCGCTCCCGAAGGTCCCGTTGATCGGGTCGCTGCGGTGGCAGGCGGGGCAGCGGAGGCGGGTGTAGATCGCCACCGTGCCCATGCAGACGTCCTCGCGGCCGTCGAGCGGGGAGGCCGACCGGGCCGGCTCGCCGCAGTCCGCGCAGCGGCGGTGGGGGCGGGCGGTGATCGAGCAGGCGCGGCAGACCAGGTGGGTGGGGTGCTCGGCGTGGACGACGACGGGCTGCGGGCCGCCGTGCAGCAGGTGGTCGCACCAGGTGCAGGACTCGTCCTCCTGTGCGGCGAGCATCCGCTCCCTGGTCTCCCGCTGCCACTTGGCCGCGTTCTGCAGCGGCACCTGCACCGGCGGCCCCCACCCGGCGGCGGCGAGCCACTGGGCGCCCTCCGCCCCGGCGGCCCGCAGCTGGTCGTCGACGGCGATGTCCCTGGGGGTCCTGTGCTTCATCGGCCTTCTCCTCCGGCGCGTCGTCCCGATGGGTTAACGCGGCCGGGAGGTGGTGGTCACGCGAACGACCCGGCGGTCAGCCCAGCGGCTCGGTGTCGCCGTGGGCGACGAGGAGCTTGCGGAGCAGGGTGTCGAGCTGGGCGCGCTCGTCGGCGTCGAGGGCGGTAAGGAGGCTCTCCTCGTTGCTGATGTGGCCGGGGAGGGCGGCGTCGATGAGGTCCTTGCCGGCCGGGGTGAGGCGGACCAGGACGGCGCGGCGGTCGGTGGGGCAGGGGTTGCGCTCGACCAGGCCCTTGGCGGAGAGCTTGTCGACCCGGTTGGTGATGGCGCCGGAGGTGACCATGGCGGACTTGAGCAGGGCGCGGGCGTTGAGTTCGTAGGGCTCGCCGGAGCGGCGGAGGGTGGCGAGGACGTCGAACTCGGAGGGGTCCAGCCCGCAGGTGAGGAAGTACTCGCGCAGGGCGTTGTCGACCCGGACGTTGAGCCGCCGCAGCCGGCCGATCAGGGCCATCGCCTCCAGCGGCAGGTCGGGGCGGTTCCTGGCCCACTGCTCGGCGATGTCGTCGACGGTGTCGCGCTGCTGCATGCTCTGTCATCTCCCTCGGACGGCCGGGCTGCTGCCGGTGCAGATATCTTAACATTCACATACTTGACGTTCGCCGATCCCGGGCGTAGAAATATCTCAACGTTCAGATAGTCAACGTTGAGGGGATTGGGAACCGCCATGGACCGCAAGCGCGCAGGGATCGCCGTCACAGCCGCACTCGCCCCGGCCGCCTGGGGCACCACCTACCTGGTCACCACCCAGCTGCTGCCCGAGGGCCGCCCGCTGCTGCTCGCCGCGCTGCGGGCGCTGCCCGCCGGGCTGCTCCTGCTGCTGATCGGCCGCAAGCTGCCCAAGGGGCGCTGGTGGGGGCGCGCGGCGGTGCTCGGGATGCTCAACATCGGACTGTTCTTCCCGCTCACCTTCGTCGGCGCCTACCGCCTGCCCGGCGGCGTGGCGGCCACCATCGGGGCGATCCAGCCGCTGCTGGTCGCCGGGCTCTCGGTCGGGGTGCTCCGGGTCCGGCCCGGGCGGCGGGCGCTGCTCGCCGGACTGGTCGGGGTCGCCGGGGTGGCGCTGCTGGTGCTCAAGAGCGGCGCGAAGCTGGACGGCATCGGCATCGCCGCGATGGTCACCGCGATCGGCCTGATGGCCACGGGCACCGTGCTGACCCGCCGCTGGGGCCGCCCGGAGGGCGCCACCATGATCGACCTCACCGCCTGGCAGCTGCTGGCCGGCTCGGTCTTCCTCGTCCCGCTGGCGGCCCTGGTCGAGGGCGCGCCGCCGGCCCTGAGCACCGCCAACCTGGCGGGCTTCGCCTACCTCGGGCTGCTCAGCACCGCGCTCGGCTACGTGCTGTGGTTCCGCGGCATCGAGCGGCTCGGCGCCGGTCCGGTGTCCTTCCTGGGGCTGGTCAACCCGGTGGTGGCCACCGTCGGCGGCCTGGTGGTGCTCGGCCAGACGCTCACCCCGTGGCAGGTGCTGGGGCTGGTGCTGGCGCTCGGCGCGATGCTGATCGGCCAGGCCCCGGCCCGCCGGACCACGCCGGCCCCCGCCTCGCCACTCCCCGCCCCGGCAGCCGCCTCGGCCCGCGTCCCCGCCACCGCCCCCGAGCGCCGGGCACCGGCGGTCGCCCGCTGAGGGCCCGCACCCTGCGCTCCCGTCCCCGCCCCGTCGGCCACCGGCCGGCGGGGCACGGACGTACCCGGGCTCAGCCCGTGGCGCGGATGTAGATGTCGGCGGCGCCCGGCAGTCCGCCCGGGACGGCGGCCACGTAGATCCGGCGGGCCGACGGGGCCCGGGTGGGGACGGCGGACGGGCTGGTGGTGGGCGTCCAGGTCGGGGTGGGGACCGGGTCGGGGGTGCTGTCCTCGGGGACGTGCGCGGTACCGCCCGCGCCGCCGGTGCTTCCGGAGCCGTCCTCGGCCCCGTCGTCCGTACCGGCGTCCGCACCGGCCTCCGGGACGCCGCCCCCGGAGCCGTCCGGGTCGGGATCGGCCGGGGCGGGATCCGCCGCGACGGCCATCGGCGCGACGCCCGCCCCGGGGGCCACCACGGCAGCGGGGGCGGAGGCCGACGCGGACCCCGACGGCACGGGCGAGGGCGCTCCCGACTCCCCCAGCGACCCCGCCACCCCCACCGACCCCGCCGACTCCACCGCAGGCTCCGGCAGCTCCGGCGCCTCGGACGGCTCGTCGCCCCCGAGGGCGGCCGCGAGGTCCGGCGGCAGCGGGGCGGCGGGTCCGGGCGCCGGGAGGTCGTAGGTGCGCAGGAAGTCGCCGAGCCCGGGCTCCTTGCCGCCGCCGAGGCGGTAGTGGAGGTAGGCGACGGGCGCGCCGTCCGAGGTACGGGTGTAGACGGCCCCGACCGGGACGTAGTAGCGGCCCGCGCCTGGGTGCTGGGAGGGGTGGAGGCCCGCCAGCCGTTCGGCGCGGTCCCGGTCGGTCTCCCGCCCGACCCGGCCGACGGTGAGCGCGTTGACGCCGCGCACCATCAGGGCGGCGCCGGCGGACACGCACAGCACGAGTCCGACGGCGACGGTGCGCCGCAGGACCGGTCGGCCGTGCAGGGCGGGCCAGGAGTCGGTGACCACGCGCTCGGGTGGGATGCCGTCCACGGTTGCTCGTTCCCCCGCTTCGATCAGGACGTCCGACCGGCACCTCGGGTCGGGACGTCGCACTCTGCTCGACGTGGGACGCTAGCGGAGAGTTCCTCAGCCCAGGTAGGCGGGGGCGACGGCGGCCTTGGTGACCAGCCGCGGGGCACCGGAGCCGTCGGCCGGGACGGTCCACAGGTCGGCGCCGTAGTCGCCGGGCAGGGCGTACACCAGCGTCCCGGTGTCGGACCAGAGCGCCTGGTCGTCGATGTTGCGCTGCTCGGCGGTGGCGGTCTCGGTGCCGGTCGCGAGGTCCAGGACGTACAGCCGCCAGGGGGCGTCGGGCGACAGGCCGGGGACGCGCTTCTTGTACGCGATGCGGGTGCCGTCCGGGGAGAGCGAGGGGCACTCGACGTTGTCGTGCAGGGTGGTGAGGGTGCGGGCGGCGAGGTCGCCGCGGACGAGGTGGGTCTGCCCGGAGCTGGCGAGGGTGGCGTAGAAGGTGTTGTCGTCGGCGAAGGTGACGCCCCAGATGTTGACGTCGTGCGCCTGGTACGGGTGGCCGTCCTTGACGACGGCGAAGTCCTCCAGGTTCTCCCGCAGGTTCCAGTCCCGGACGTCGACGATCGAGGTGCGGGTGGAGAAGTCCGAGCCCGCGTAGGAGTCCCCGCTGACGAAGACGGTCCAGGCGGCGAGGTGCCCGGACGGCGAGACCCGGGAGCGGGTGGGGATGCCGGCGGCGGGGAAGGAGCGCCGCTCGTGCAGGTGGTCGTCCAGGACGACGGCGCGGTAGGTGTCGTCGAGCGCGCCGTGCTGGGCCTGGAGGCAGATGCCGGTCCCCGCGGCGGCGTGGAAGCGCAGGCACTGGGTGCCGGAGGCGGTGCGCGGGCCGTCGGGGTGGTCGGCGGGGACGCTGGTGATCTCGTCCCGGTGCGGCCCCCAGGCCATGTTGCGGAAGAGCAACTGTCTTCCGCTGGTCGGCACTCGGAGCGAGACCGGGCCGGGTTCGACGGCCGGCCCGCCGGCCTGGGCGCGGTCCCGTTCGGAGCTGCGGTCGGCGGCGTAGAGGACGGCGCCGGTGCCGACCGCACCGAGCACCAGGACGGCGATCAGCAGCACGAGCACCCGGCTGCGGTTGTTCTGCGGGTTCACGGACTCTCCTCCACGCTCTGCTCCACGACGACGGGTTCCGAACGGCGCAGCACCACCGCCGCGCCGGCCACGCACAGCGCCAGGGCGCCCGCGGACCAGGCGAGGGCGGTCGACCCGCCCACCGCGCTCCACAGCGCGCCGAACAGCAGCGAGCAGGCGAACCGGGCCAGCGCCTGCCCGGTGCCGACCAGGGCGAGCCCGGCGCCGCGCTGGGCGGCGGGGACGGCGTCGGCCGCGGCGGCGGCGAGCACGCCGTCGGTGGCCGCGTAGAAGGAGCCGTGCAGCAGCAGCACGCAGAGCACGGCGGGCAGTCCGCGCAGCGGCGAGAGCAGCAGCCCGTACCCGAGCAGCAGGACCCCGTGGCCGAGCAGGAAGAGGCGGCGGCGCCCGATCCGGTCGGCGAGCGCGCCGAACGGGACGGCGAGCAGCAGGAAGGCGGCCGCGGTGCCCAGCGGCAGCAGCGGGAACAGGGTGACGGACAGGCCGAGCCGGCGCTGGATCAGCAGGTAGAGGAAGGAGTCGCTGACCGTGGTGAGCCCGAGCAGGACGGCGCACAGGGTGAGCCGGCGCAGTCCGGGCAGGCGCAGCAGGGTGAGGCTGCTGCGCAGCGAGGGGGTGGCGGTCGACGGCGCCTCGCCGGTCTGCCGGTTCGGCACGAACAGCAGCAGGATCAGCACGCCGAGCGCCGCGACGCAGGCGCTGACCGTGAACACCGCGTCGTAGCCGTGCCGTTCGCCGCCGTCGGCGAGCAGCGGGCTGCCGGCCAGCCGCAGCACCAGGAAGGCGGTGAGCGGGCCGAGCAGGGCGCCCGCGGTGTCCATCGCCCGGTGCACGCCGAACGCCCGGCCGCGGTGGGCGGGTTCGGTGGCCAGCGAGATCATCGCGTCCCGGGGGGCGGTGCGCAGGCCCTTGCCGGTGCGGTCGACGGCGATGACGGCGCCGATCAGCGGCACGGTGTGGACGAACAGCAGCAGGGGCCGGCACACCGCGGAGAGCCCGTAGCCGACGGCCGCGACGGCCTTGTGCCGGGCGGCCCCGTCGCGGCCGCGGCGGTCGGCGAGGTGGCCGCCGACCAGCCGGACCAGGGCGCTGAACCCGTTCTGGATGCCGTCGAGCAGGCCGAAGCCGAGCGGGGAGAGGCCGAGTCCGGTGAGCAGGTAGAGCGGCAGCACGGCGTTGACCATCTCCGAGGAGACGTCGGTGACCATGCTGACCGCGCCGAGGGCGAGGACCGCCCCCGGCACCGAGCGCAGGGCGGCGCCCCGCCGCACCTGGCCGGTGGCCGGTGCGACGGGGGCCTTCGAGCTGCGGGAGTCCGCGATGTACACGGGCGTCAGTTCCAGATGCCGGTGATGTCGGAGGCCCCGGCGGAGTTGCCGGCGTGGGCGTTGACGCCGGCCAGGTCCTCCAGGGTGTGCAGCACGTCGTAGTGGTTGTACCGGGTGGAGGTGGAGCTGCCGGGGGCGACGTGGGCGCCGTAGACGAGGGTCGGGATGCGGTTGCCCGACAGCTTGTTGTCCTCGTCGAAGGTCACCACCAGCAGGCTGTTGTTGCTCTTGGCCCACTGGGCGTAGGCGTCGAGGTTGTTCTGCAGCCAGGTGTCGCCGGTGCCGACCGAACAGTCGTGCATGTCGTCGCAGAGGTCCGGGGTGACGAAGGAGACCTTCGGCAGGGTGGTGAAGTCGGTCGGGAAGGCGTCCATGCCGTAGGCGGTGGAGGTGGGCACGTTGCCGAAGCCGAACCACGGGTTGTGCTTCTGGGCGTAGTTGTCGACCCGGCAGTCGGTGGCGCCGACCGAGGGCAGGCCCTCGTTGTAGCTGGCCCAGGTCTGGTTGGCGGCGAGCAGCTCGGAGGCGAGGTTGGGCTGCTGCATCGCGCCGACGTCCACGCAGCTGTCGTCCGTGATGCCCTGGGCGCTGCCGGAGAACAGCATGTAGTAGTTGGGCTGGCTGGGGTGGGTGAGCGCGTAGGACTGGGTCAGCGTCGCGCCGCCGGCCGCCAGGGTGTTGTTGAAGTACGGCGCGTTGGAGCTGCCGATCACCTGCGAGTAGGCGTGGTTCTCCATCATCACGACCACGATGTGGTCGGGCGAGGGCAGGGCGGCGGCGGTGTCGGCGGCCGCGTCGCCGCTGGCGGCCCACAGGCCGAGCGAGCCGGCGACCAGGCCGAGGCCGGTGGCGAGGGCGGTGATCGGGCGGAGCCTGCGGCGACGGGCGGGGCGCGGGCCGGCCGTGGGGGTGCCGGGGGTGCGGGGTCGTGCGAAGGCCATGGGGTCCTCCGGGGGTCGGGGCTTCCGGGGCGGGAGCGCCGAGAACAGTAGGATCGCGGCGTGTCGTGTACCGCACAAGAGAAGTGAAGAACAGACGAACAGCTGCGAGGCGGTCCCGGTACGGAGCAACCGGACGCCGGACCACACCGTGCAGGGCAGCTGCCGGGAACCACGGCGCAGGTCACACCCGCCGCGATTGACCCCCCTCCACCGCCCGTGGTGGGATCACGGGGGCCCGCGAGCACCGGGCCGGGGACGGCAAGGAGTGCGGTACGTGATCGGACTGGTCGCCATCTACGGGCCGGGCCGCCCGCTGACCGACGAGCTGCAGGAGCTCTGGCCGGAGAGCAGCCACGCCTACCGGGCCTCGCGCGGCAACTGCGTCCAAGGACCGGAGGCGATGCAGTTCGCCCTCGACCGCCACCGCCAGGTGATCGCCGTCGGATCGCTCGCCGCCGTCGTCGGCCTGCTGACCGACCCCCGCGTCGACGTCCCGCGCGGCGCCGAGGTGCTCTGCGTGGACCCTGGCCGGCGCTGGGTGATCCCGCTGACCCACTCCGACTCCGCGGTGGAGCTGGCCGAGGAGGTGGCCGGCGCCCTCGGCGTCACCCCGGTGTTCACCGGCCCGCTGCCCGCCCCCGGGAGCCCGGCCGACCCCGGGAACCCGCCCGCTCCTGGGAGCCCGGCCGACACCGGGAACCCCCTCGACGTGCTGACCCCGCACGCCGTCCGGTACCGCCGGGCCGGTGCCGGCCAGGCGGCGGAGGCGGCGGCGGACGGCCGGCCGGTCCGGCTGGTCACCGAGGTGGCGTACCCGCTGCCCGCACTGCCCCCGAACGTACGGCCGGACGCGCCCGAGGACGCCCCCGTCCTGCGGGTCACCGACCGCGAGGACCCGGACGGCGAGGACCTCCTGGTCGTCCCGCGCACCCTGGTCGTCGGCATCGGCGCGGGCAGCGGCACCGGATCGGCCGACGCCATGCGCCTGCTGACGGACGTGCTCAAGGAGACCGGCTACCTGCGCTCGGCGATCGCCCGGATCGCCACCGTGACCGGCAAGGCCGACCACCCGGCGGTGCGATGGGCCGCGCGCTGCCTGAACGTGCCGGTCGACGAGCACCCGGCCGAGGCCCTGGCCCGGCTCACCGTGCCGAACCCGTCCGCGGCGGTCGGCACGGCCGTCGGCACCGCGAGCGTCGCCGAGGCGGCGGCCCTGGCCGGCGCCGACGGCGGCGAACTCGTCGTCCCCAAGCGGAAGTCGGCCACGGCCACGATCGCGATCGCCCGGGCGGCGGTGCGCGGCCGGCTGGCGCTGATCGGCCTCGGGCCGGGCGCCCACGACCTGCTGGTGCCGCGCGCGCTGGCCGAGCTGCGCCGCGCCTCGGTGGTGGTGGGCCGGCCGGCGGACGTCGAGGCGGTGGCCGCGCTGCTCCGGCCGGGAACGCGACAGGTCGTACTGCCGGAGCCCGGGACGGTGCGGAACGCCCGGGGCGCGGTACTGGACCGGGCCGGGGTGGCGACCGACCGGGCCGGCCGGGCGGTCGACCCGGCCGGGGCGGCCGCCACCCTCGCCGCGCACGGGCACGCCGTCGCGCTGGTCGCCCTGGGCGACGGCGCCGGGCTCACCGTGCCCGCCGGGGCGTACGAGCTCCTACGGGTGCCCGGCCTGCCCGGCGCGCCCGGCCTGCCCGCCGACACGGACGGGGTCCCCGCATGACCGCCACCGACCGGACCAGCCCCGAGCCCGACCTGCGCCACCACGGCGACGCCGAGGTGCGCGCCGACGGGAGCGGCCTGGTCGACCTCGCCGTCAACGTCCGCACCGGCACCCCGCCCGCCTGGCTGCGCGAGCACCTGGCCGCGACCCTCGGCGCCCTCGCCGCCTACCCCGACCAGGGCGCCGCCCGCGCGGCGGTGGCCGCCCGGCACGGGCGCCCGGTCGAGGAGGTGCTGCTCACCTCGGGGGCCGCGGAGGCCTTCGTGCTGCTCGCCCGAGTTCTGACGGCACGTCACATCGTCGTGGTGCACCCCCAGTTCACCGAGCCGGAGGCCGCACTGCGGGACGCCGGGCACCGGGTGCACCGGGTGCTGCTCTCCCCCGGGGACGGGTTCCGACTGGGCGCCGTCCCCGAGCAGGCGGACCTGGTCGTCCTCGGCAACCCGACCAACCCGACCTCCGTCCTGCACCCCGCCGAAGCCGTCGCCGCGCTCGCCCGCCCCGGGCGCACCCTGGTGGTGGACGAGGCGTTCATGGACACCGTGCCCGGGGAGCGCGAGTCCCTCGCCGCCGCCCGGGACCTCCCCGGCCGGGTCGTCGTCCTGCGCAGCCTCACCAAGACCTGGGGCCTGGCCGGACTGCGGATCGGCTACGCGCTCGGACCGGCGCCGCTGATCGCCGCCCTCGGCGCCGCCCAGCCGCTCTGGCCGGTCTCCACCCCGGCGCTGGCCGCCGCCGAGGTGTGCAGCGGCCCGGCGGCGCTCGCCGAGGCGGACCGGGCGGCCGCCGAACTCACCCTGTGGCGCGACTACTTGGTGAAGGGCCTGGCCGCCTTCCCGACCGTACGGCTGCACGGCGAGCCGGCCGCCTCCTTCGTCCTGGTCCGGCTGCCGGGCGCGGCGGCGGTCCGGGCGCGGCTGCGCGAGCTCGGCTTCGCCGTCCGGCGCGGGGACACCTTCCCCGGCCTGGGCGAGGACTGGCTGCGGATCGCCGTCCGGGACGAGGAGACCACCGACCGGTTCCTCAGCGCCCTGGAGGCGGCGCTGAGTCCAGCCTGACCGGGTCGCCGGTGCGGATCGCCCCCGGCGCCAGCACCTGGGCGTACACCCCCGCGCAGGGCAGCGCCGGCATGCCCGCCAGCGGGACCAGCCGGTTGCGTGCGGCCGGGCCCCGCAGCGCCTCCGTCCGACGCGGCAGCGGGCCGTGCCGCAGGGTGGGGACGGCGCAGCGTGGAGTGGGTGCCACGATGCGCAGCCGCAGGCTCTCCCCGACGGTCAACTCCCGCCCCACCCAGGCGTTCTCGACGAATCCCTCGCCCTCGGTGCGGAGCACCAGGTTCGGCCGGTAGCGCTCCGCCTCGACGCCGAAGGCGAGCAGTGTGGAGCTGGTGATCAGGTGCAGCGGGGCGAAATCGAAGAACCCGCCGTCCGGTGCGGCCCGCCCCAACTCGTTGACGGTCACCGGCACTTCCGCCTCGATCCCGCGCGCCAGCACCTCCTCCGGGACGGCCCGCTCGACCTCCGCGCCGGGCGGGCGCTCGGCGATCAGGGCGAGCTTGCGGCCGAAGGCCTCGGACAGCTCCGCCTCGCCCGCGGCGCGCCCGTCCGGGCCGGTCACCGCCACCCGGCCGTCCGCCGTGGCCGTCGCCGAGTAGTCGAGCAGTCCGGCCCAGCGGTGGGGGTTCTTGGCGCTGGCCACCCGTCCGGTCTCCAGGTCGAGCAGGGCACGCGCCCGGTCCCCGGCCAGGCCCCGCGTGGACACCTCGGCCGCCGGGAGGTCCTCCCCCAGCAGCGACTTGACCGGGTAGCGCCGCAGCCGCTCGACCCGGCCGACCAGCTCGCCCGCGGATCCGCCGCTCAGCACTCCGCGTCCTCCGCCCACTCCCGCAGGGCCGCGAAGTGCAGGTCCCGCAGCCCCGCCCGGGGGTCGACCCAGAGCGGCAGCGCCTCGGCCGGGTGGTGCGCCGCGATCCACTCGATGTCCTGCGGCCCGAGTTCGTCGTCCAGCCAGACGAACGGCCGCCCGGCGGCCCAGGCCACCAGGTCCCTGGTCTTCCAGTGCAGCCCGTCCGGGTCCTCCCCGCCCTCGCCGAACAGGTTGGTCCAGCGGACGTACGGGAGTTCGGGCAGCCCGAGGCGCGGGCCGATGAAGGTGTTCGCCTCGTCCATCCAGGTGGTCGCCCACACCAACTCGTACGGCAGCGCCAGCAGTTCCGGACCGTGCGCCGGATTCAGCCACACCCGCAGCGGCTCGACCTGCTCGCGCGGCTGCGGAGCGTGCCGGGCGACCCAGGACTCGGGCAGCAGCCGGTGGGTGCCGTAGCCCTCGGGGCAGCGGGAGTCCGGTGCGGCGTAGGGGTTGAGCGGCCCGTCCACGTCGATCAGGAGCAACGGCGACCCGGTCATGCGGCGGCCGCCCAGTCCCGCAGGGTCGCGAAGTCGCCGGCGAGCATGCCGACCCGGGGGTTGACGTGCAGGGTGAGCGCCGGGCCCGGGTGGTGCGCCGCGATCCACTCGGCGTCCTGCGGCCCGAGTTCGTCGTCGACCCAGACGAACGGCCGCCCGGCGGCCCAGGCCACCACGTCCTTCGTCTTCCAGTGCAGCCCGTCCGGGTCCTCGCCGAACAGCTCCGTCCAGCGGACGTAGGGGAGTTCGGGCAGCCCGAGGCGCGGGCCGATCAGGGCGTTCGCCTCGTCCATCCAGGTCGTCGCCCACACCAACTCGTACGGCAGCGCCAGCAGTTCCGGCCCGTGCGCCGGGTTCAGCCACACCCGCAACGGCTTCGCCTCGCCGTCGGCGGAGCGCCTGGTCTGCCGATCGGCCCACCAGGTGGGCATCAGCTCGTGCGTCCGGTAGCCGTCCGGCCGCCGCAGCCTCGGCGCGGCGTAGGGGTTGAGGGGTCCGTCCACGTCGAGGAGGAGCAGCGGCTGTCGAGTCATGCCGTGAATTCTCCGGCGGGCGACCGGGATTGACCAGTGGTTTACCCCGCCTGCGGTCGGCGCCACAGGCCGCGGGCGGCCAGCAGCGGCAGGACCCCCTCGCCGAACCAGTAGGCCTCCTCCAGGTGCGGCATGCCCGACAGCACGAACTCGTCGATCCCCAGCTCGTGGTACTCGGTGATCAGGTCGGCGACCTCCCGGTGGCTGCCCACCAGCGCGGTGCCCGCCCCGCCGCGGAGCAGCCCGATGCCGGCCCACAGCCCCGGGTGCACCTCCAGCCGCTGCGCCGAGCCGCCGTGCAGCGCGAGCATCCGCCGCTGCCCCTCCGACTCGCTCTCGGCGAGGGCCCGTTGGGTCTCCCGGACCCGCCCCGGGTCCATGCCGGCGAGCAGCCGTTCGGTCTCCGCCCAGGCCTGCGCGGAGCTGTCCCGGGTGATCACGTGCAGGCGGATCCCGAACCGCACCGTCCTGCCCCGGGCGGCGGCCAGCTCACGGATCCACCCGATCTTCTCCCGGACCTGGGCGGGCGGTTCGCCCCAGGTCAGGTAGACGTCGGCGGAGCGGGCCGCGACCTCGCCGGCCGCCGGGGAGGAGCCGCCGAAGTACACCGGCGGCACCGGGTCGGGCAGCCGGGTCAGGCGCGCCCGCTCGACCCGCAGGTGGGGGCCGTCGTGGTCGACGGTCTCCCCCGCCCAGAGCCGCCGGGTGATGTCCAGGAACTCCCCGGTGCGGGCGTAGCGGGCGTCCTTGTCCAGGAAGTCCCCGTAGGCCCGCTGTTCGGCGGACTCGCCGCCGGTCACCACGTTGAGCAGCAGCCGCCCGCCGGACTGCCGCTGGTAGGTCGCGGCCATCTGCGCCGCCAGCGTGGGGCTGAGCTGCCCGGGCCGGAACGCCACCAGGTACTTCAACCGCTCGGTCACCTGGGTCAGCATCGCGGTGGTCAGCCAGGCGTCCTCGCACCAGGCACCGGTCGGCGTGAGCGCCCCCTCGAAGCCCAACTGCTCGGCACTGCGGGCGATCTGGCCCAGGTAGCCGATGCTCGGCGGCCGGTCGGAGCCGGCCGTCCCGGGCGTCGAGCCGTGCCCGCCGCCGACGATCTGCCGGCTGTCGCCGTTGGTGGGGAGGAACCAGTGGAAGGTGAGAGCCATGGAACGGACACACTCCTGCGGCCGGTGCGGTCTGGGGTCGGTCGGTCCTGCTTCGGTCCTGCTGCTGAGAACTCACCGACAACGACGACAGCCGGCCGCCCACACCCGCGCCAGGTCCACGTGCAGTCGGCGCACGAGGAGGCGGGGGCGGGGAGCGGTCATGCGCTCGATTATGCCCGACCCGGCGAACACCGGGCAGGGCAGAGCCCGTAGGCCCTCCCCCGGGCGGGGAAGGGCCTACGGACGGTGCACGCCAGGGGCGGGGATCAGACCTGGCCGGCCTTCTCCAGGGCCGCGCAGCAGGTGTTGATCAGCAGGCGGGTGACGACGTACGGGTCGACGTTGGCGTTCGGGCGACGGTCCTCGATGTAGCCCTTCTGCTCCACCTCGACCTGCCACGGGATGCGGACGGACGCGCCGCGGTTGGAGACGCCGTAGCTGTAGACGTTCCACGGGGCGGTCTCGTGCTTGCCGGTCAGGCGGGACTCGATGTCGGCGCCGTACTGGGTGACGTGGTCCATCACGATCTCCTGGGAGGCGCCGAGCGACTCGCAGGCGGTGATGATGGCGTCGTAGCCCTCGCGCATCGCCTTGGTGGAGAAGTTGGTGTGGGCGCCCGCGCCGTTCCAGTCGCCCCGGGCCGGCTTGGCGTCCAGGGTGGCGTCGATGCCGAACTCCTCGGCGGTGCGGTAGAGCAGGTAGCGGGCGATCCACAGGTCGTCCGAGACGGTCAGGGCGTCGACCGGGCCGATCTGGAACTCCCACTGGCCGGGCATGACCTCGGCGTTGATGCCGCAGATCGCCAGGCCGGCGTCCATGCAGCGGTCCAGGTGCAGCTCGACGATCTCGCGGCCGAAGACCTCCTCGGCGCCGACGCCGCAGTAGTAGCCGCCCTGCGGGGCCGGGAAGCCGCCCTCCGGGAAGCCCAGCGGGCGGGAGCCCTTGAAGAAGGTGTACTCCTGCTCGATGCCGAAGATCGACTCCTGCACGGTGTACTTCTCCTCGACCTCGCGCAGCAGGGCGCGGGTGTTGGACTCGTGCGGGGTGCCGTCCGTCTCCAGGACCTCGCACAGGACGAGGATGTTGTCGCCACCGCGGATCGGGTCCTTGGTGACCTTCACCGGGTCCAGCACGCGGTCCGAGGCGTGGCCCTCGGCCTGGTTGGTCGAGGAACCGTCGAAGCCCCAGGTCGGGATCTTGTCGGCGTTGGGCAGGACGCGAGTCTTGGAACGGAGCTTCGCGGTCGGCTTGGTGCCGTCGATCCAGATGTACTCGGCCTTGATTGCCACGGCGTGTCCCTCGATTGCTGGGTGGTGGATGCCCGCGTAGCGTCGCAAGCCGCCGTTTCCCGGTTGTTCCTCTCGTGTAACGCGCATGTGAACCAACCGTCCGCATCGGCACGGTCACGGTGCGGGAGTGCCGGGCGTGGCACCCCGCACCGCTGCGGGTGCTCAGCCGCGACGGGCGTGCGCGGCCCGGCGGCGCCGGGTGGCCCACAGCGCGGCCGCACCGCCCGCGACCAGGGCGGCGGCCCCGGCGGCCAGCGGGCCGGTGGCGCTGCTGCCGCCGGTGGTGGCGAGCCGCTCGGGCTTCTCCACCGCCGCCTGCGGCACGGCGGCGCGCGAGGTGCCGGCGTCCGCGACCGGCTGGGCGGCGGGCGCGGACGTCGGCACGGCGCTCGGGGTGCCCGGCGTGCTCGGAGTGCCGGTGGCGGCGGGGCCGGACGGCTTCTCGCAGCTCACCGAGGCGACGGTGATCTTCCCGGTGACCTTGGCGACGTTCAGGTTGAGCGGGTTCACCTCCACCTGCACCTCCAGGGCCGAGGCGGCGGCGGTGGTCGTGGTGGTGCTCTTCTTGGAGAACTCCACCGACACGCTGCCGACCAGCGGCACGTCCACCTTGGTCGGGCCGTACAGCCCGACGGTGACGGGCTTGCCCAGCACGGTCAGCTTGGCGGGGGCGACGACGTTCGCGGTCGGCTGCCCGTCGACCGGGCAGGTGGCCTCGGCGCTCATCGCCTCCAGGCCGAGCAGCGCGGTGGCGGGCAGGCCGGGGGCGTGCACGTCGGCGTTGACCAGCTTGACGGAGGCGGTGGCGCCCTTGGCGTCGACCCGGGTGACGGACGTGCCGATGTCCGCCTTGACCAGCTCGACCGGGCCGTTCTGGTCGACGCCCGCGACCTTGGCGGTCAGCACCGAGCCGTCCCTCTGCTCAGGCGTCTCCACCTTGTTGAGCGCGATGTCCACCGGGACGTCGACCGCCTTGTTCAGGAAGCTGACGTCCAGGGCGACCTCGGCGGTGACGGCTCGGGCCTTGCCCGACGAGGGCGCGGTCGTGGCCGGCGCGGAGGCGGTCGACCCGGTCGTGGCCGGCGCGGCCTGGACGGGCCCGGCGGTGAGCAGCGTGCTCACCGCCACGGCGGCGGATGCGGAAACGATTCGGCGAGACGGCCGGGACAGCTGGGAAGACCGGAAGGACCGGGAAGACATGGCGAGACCCCCACACAGGTGAAACGATGAGCCGCCAGTCTTCTCAAACGATCCGTCACATGAGCCTCACGGAACGTCATTTCACTCGTTGGGGTGAGATTGACGTCCGACACTGACCGGGATCTGCTACGGGGGCAACTCCCTTACGGCAGCCGCCAGTCCACCGGCTGCGCCCCCTGCCGCACCAGCAGCTCGTTGGCCCGGCTGAACGGCCGCGAGCCGAAGAAGCCGCGGTCGGCCGACATCGGGCTCGGGTGCACCGACTCCACCGTCGGGATGGTGCCCAGCAGCGGCCGCAGGTTGCGGGCGTCGCTGCCCCACAGGATCGCCACCATCGGACCGCCGCGCGCCACCAGCGCCCGGATCGCCTGCTCGGTGACCGCCTCCCAGCCCTTGCCCTTGTGGGCCCGGGGGTTGCGCGGCTGGGTGGTCAGCGCCCGGTTCAGCAGCAGGACGCCCTGCTGCGTCCAGGGCGTGAGGTCGCCGTTGGACGGCTGCGGCAGGCCGAGGTCGGTGCCGTACTCCCGGAAGATGTTGATCAGGCTCGGCGGGATCGGCCGGACCTCCGGTGCCACCGAGAAGCTCAGGCCGACGGCGTGGCCGGGCGTCGGGTACGGGTCCTGCCCGACGATCAGTACCCGGACGTCGGCGATCGGCTGCTGGAACGCCCGCAGCACGTTCGGCCCGGACGGCAGGTAGGTGCGGCCCGCCGCGATCTCGGCGCGGAGGAAGTCGCCCATCGCGGCGATCTGCCCGGCGACGGGTTCAAGTGCGGTGGCCCAGCCGGGCTCGACGATCTCATTCAGTGGACGCGGTGCCATGGTCGTCACCCTATCGGCCGATACCGACAGGGCGTCACGACGGAGGGTCACCGCGAACGATCACTGCGGACGGTCGACGGGCTGCCCACCGCCTCGCCGACCGCCGCGCCCGGTCACCCCACCGGCCGCCCCCGCAGCACCACCGTGCGCGGGTCCGCGAGCACCCGGACGTCCGCCCGCGGGTCCTCCTCGTACACCACGAAGTCCGCCGGAGCGCCCTCCTCCAGCCCCGGCCGCCCGAGCCACTCCCGTGCGCCCCAGCTCGCCGCCGACAGCGCCTCGGCCGGGCTCAGCCCCGCCTTCACCAGCTCCGCCACCTCGTCCGCGACCAGCCCGTGGGCGAGCGAACCGCCCGCGTCGGTGCCGACGAACACCGGGATGCCCGCGTCGTGCGCGGCGCCCACGGTGTCGTAGCGGCGCTCGTGCAGCCGCCGCATGTGCGCCGACCAGGCCGGGAACTTGGCCTCGCCGCCCGCCGCCAGCTGCGGGAAGGTGGCGATGTTGACCAGGGTCGGCACGATGGCCACCCCGCGCTCGGCGAAGGCCGGGATCAGCTCCTCGGTCAGCCCGGTGGCGTGCTCGACGCAGTCGATCCCGGCCGCCAGCAGGTCCGGCAGCGACTCCGCCGCGAAGCAGTGCGCGGTGACCCGCGCGCCCTCCTCGTGCGCCGCCGCGATCGCCTCGGCCAGCGCGTCGCCCGGCCAGCAGGCGGCGAGGTCGCCGCGCTCGCGGTCGATCCAGTCGCCGACCAGCTTCACCCAGCCGTCGCCCCGCCGGGCCTCGGCCCGCACGTAGGCAGCGAGGTCCCCGGGCTCGATCTCGTGGGCGTAGTTGCGGATGTAGCGGCGGGTGCGGGCGATGTGCCGGCCGGCCCGGATGATCCGGGGCAGGTCCTCGCGCTCGTCGATCCAGCGGGTGTCGGCGGCCGAGCCGGCGTCGCGGATCAGCAGGGTGCCCGCGTCACGATCGGTGAGCGCCTGCTTCTCGCTGGTCTCGGCGTCCACGGCGCCGTGCGCGTCCAGGCCGACGTGGCAGTGCGCGTCCACCAGGCCGGGCAGCACCCAGCCCGTCACCGTCCGGACGTCCCCGGCGGTCGGCGGTCGGGTGAAGCTCACCCGCCCGTCCACCACCCAGAGTTCGTCCCGGACCTCCTCCGGACCGACCAGCACCCGGCCCCGGACGTGCAGCACCGCACCTTCAGTCATGGCCGCACTCTACCGACGGGCGCGTTCCCTGCCACCGGCACGCATGCGGCAGACTCGTTGCCGCACCCACCACCCGCCCCGTGAAAGGCCGTGACGCCGTGAGTTCCTTGCTCGACCTCCCCCCGCTCAGCGCCGCCGGGTTCGCGGCGATCGAGGACCAGGTCGCCGCGCTGCTGCACACCGGGGCCGACGTCATCGTCACCCAGGGCGAGGCCCTGCTGCCGCTGGAGGCCGCGATCCGCGGCGCCGCGCACCCCGGCTCCACCGCGCTCAACATCGTCACCGGCCCGTACGGCCAGACCTTCGGCAACTGGCTGCGCTCCTGCGGGACGACGGTGGTCGACCTCGCGGTGCCCTTCGACAGCGCGGTGAGCCCCGAGCAGGTCGGCGAGGCGCTGGAGAGCCACCCGGAGATCGACTTCGTCTCCCTGGTGCACGCCGAGGCCGCCACCGGCAACACCAACCCGGTCGCCGGGATCGCCTCCGTGGTCCGTGCGCACGGCGCCCTGCTGATGCTCGACGCGGTCGCCTCGGTCGCCGCGGAGCCGCTGCTCACCGACGAGTGGGGCATCGACCTGTGCGTGATCGGCGGCCAGAAGGCGATGGGCGGCCCGGCCGGGGTCTCCGCCGTCTCCGTCTCCGAGCGCGCCTGGGAGCGGATCGCCGCCAACCCGGCCGCCCCGCGCCGCTCCTACCTGTCCCTGCTGGACTGGAAGGAGCGCTGGACGGACGCCGGCCGCACCGTACTGCCGCACGCCCCGGCCCAGTTGGAGATGCTCGCGCTCGGCGCCTGCCTGGACCGGATCGCCGCCGACGGCCTGCCCACCGTGATCGCCCGGCACCGCGCCGCCTCGGCCGCCACCCGGGCCGGCGCCCGCGCCCTCGGCACGCTCAGCCCGTACGTCCACCAGGACGCCGCCGCGGCTCCGGTCGCCACCACCCTGCGCACCCCGGCCGGGGTGCACGCCGCCGAGCTCGCCGCCGCCCTCGACCCGGCGCTGCCCGTCCAGCCCGGCGGCGGGGCGCTGGCGGCCTCCATGCTCCGCGTCAACCACTACGGCACGGCGGCCTCGCTGGACACCGTCCGGGCCTGCCTGACCGCCCTCGCCACGGCCACCGGGGGCGACGCCGACGCGGCGCTGGAGGCGGCCGGGGCGGCGTGGGAGGCCGCCGCCTAGGAAACGCCGAACGGCCCCCGGATCGCTTCGGGGGCCGTTCTCCCGGCTGCGCTCAGTGCCCGCCCGCGTCCACCACCTCGACGCCCCGGATGTTCCGCTCGATCTCCTCCGCCGGCAGCGCGACGGACAGCGCCCAGTAGTAGATGAGCAGCGAGAACACCACCACGACCCCGATGTCCCACCACAGCGGCAGGTTCCCCTGGGCGCCCACGCCGAAGGTGCCCTGCCAGGAGACGATCCCCATCCCGACCAGGTAGACCGGCAGCCACTGCCCGGCCTTGAAGTCCATCCGCGGCGCGTTCGGCACCCCCTTCGAGGCGGCGTACGCCGAGTACCCGCCGAGCAGCGCGTACCCGATCAGGATCGCCAGCCCGAGGCGCCACAGGGTGTCCCAGCCGGACCAGTAGATGACCAGGCTCGCCACCGCGAAGGCGATCGGCGAGATGACCGTGCCGGCCGGCAGGTGGTACGAGCGCTCCATCCCGGGCAGCCGCTTGCGCAGCACCCCGAAGGCCAGCGGCGCGCCCGCGTACATCAGCACCACCGCCGAGGTGATGAAGCCGACCAGCTTCTGCCAGCTCGGGAACGGCAGGAAGCAGACCACCCCGGCGACCCAGGCGATCAGCAGCCCGAGCCAGGGCACCGAGTTGCGGTCGGTGTACTGCAGGGCCTGCGGCGCGTAGCCGTTGCGGCTGAGGCCGTAGGTGACCCGGGAGCTGGAGGTGATGTAGACCAGTCCGGTGCCCGCGGGCGAGATCACCGCGTCGATGAACAGGATCGTCGCCAGCCAGCCGAGGCCGATCAGCGTGGCGAGGCCCGCGAACGGGCCGCTGATCCCCGGGTAGTCGAGCTTGGCCCAGCCCCCGGCGAAGGTCTCCGGCGGCAGGGCGCCGATGAACACCACCTGGAGCAGCACGTAGATGATCGTGCCGATCACCACCGACCCGAGGACGGCCCGGGGGATGTCCCGGCGGGGGTTGCGGCTCTCCCCCGCCCACTGGATGGCCTGCTCGAAGCCGAGCAGCGCGAAGATCACGCCGCTGGTGCTGATCGCGGCGAGCACGCCCTTGGCGCCGTCCGGGGCGAAGCCGTGCACGGTGAAGTTGGAGCCGTGGAAGTCCTGGATGCCGAGCGCGAAGATCGCCAGGATCGGGATCGCGACCTTCCACACGGTGGCCACGCTGTTGGTGTGGGCGAGGAGCCGGACGCCGAGGAAGTTGATCGCGACGAACACGCCCATCAGCACGGCCGCGACCAGGAAGCCCGTCCCGGTCAGCGTCAGGTCCTTGTTGAGGAAGCCGTCCGCCCAGGTCCAGTGCCGGGCGTAGTTGATCATCGCCTGGACCTCGATCGGCGCGATGGTCGCGGCCTGGAGCCAGGTGAACCAGCCGAAGGACATCCCGGCGAAGCCGCCGAAGGCGTAGTGGGGGTAGCGGGCCGTGCCGCCGGCGACCGGGAACAGTCCGCCCAGCTCGGCATGGATCAGCGCCAGCAGGACGATCGCCACCGCGCCGATGCCCCAGGACAGCAGCGCGGCGGGCCCGGCCGCCACCGCCGCCTTCTGCGCCCCGAACAGCCAGCCGGAGCCGATGATCGCACCGACCGAGGCGAAGAGCAGCCCGGCGACGCCGACCTCGCGCTTCAGCCCGCCGTGCCCCGTGGGGGGCGATGCCGTCGTATTGGAATGGGCCATGGCGCCACGCCTCTCACCTCGGGGAATCCCCCCGACAGTGCCGCAGCGGCATCCGCACCCACCGAGAAACGCGCCGCGCCCCACGCCCCCTCACCCGAACGGCCGGAGCGGACGGCACCCTGCCGCCGGTCGGCGCGGCACCATCCGCCCGGCCCAGCCCCGCCCCGACGGTTTTCGGTCACTCCCCCCGACACAGTTCCCCGGGCGTTCATCCGACCGGCACGCGGAACTCACCGGGGACCGGCAGGCTCCGCCCAGAGCCGAAGTTGGCTAGACAACTTACCGCCGAGGAGGAGACCGTGACCGAGCTGCCGCCGTACTGGCTGCGCGACAACTGCCCCTGTGCCGACTGCCGGGACCCGCGCAACGGCCAGAAGCTGTTCCAGATCGACGACCTCCCGCCGGACCTCGCGATCGCCGCGAGCACGGAGACCGACGGCCACCTGGAGGTGCTCTGGTCCGACGGCCACCGCTCCCGCTACCCGCTCGCCTGGCTGGCCGAGCCGGCGGGCGGCGACGGCCGCACCGAGCAGGACAAGCGGCTCTGGACGGCCGCCGACTTCGCCCGCGGCATCCCCGAGGCCGACTGGGGGGCCTACCTCACCGACCCCGCCGAGCAGGCCGCCGTCCTCGCCGCCGTCCGGCACAGCGGCTTCGCGGTGCTGCGCGGGGTGCCCACCGTGGAGCGGCAGGTGCTGCGGGTGGCCGAGAGCTTCGGCTACGTGCGGGTCACCAACTACGGCGAGCTGTTCGACGTCCGGGTCGAGCCGGACCCCAACAACCTCGCGTTCACGAACAGGACGATCGCCCCGCACACCGACAACCCGTACCGCGACCCGGTGCCGACCCTCCAGCTGCTGCACTGCCTGGAGAACTCGGCGACCGGCGGCGACTCCGGCCTGGTGGACGGCTTCCAGGCAGCCGCGATCCTCCGGGACGAGGCCCCCGAGGACTTCGCGACGCTCACCCGCACCCCCGTCCCCTTCGTCTTCCGCGACCGCCGCACCGAACTGCGCGCCGACCGCCCGCTGATCGACGTGGACCCGCTGGGCCGGATCCGCGAGGTCCGGTTCAACAACCGCTCGATCGGCACCCTCCGCGGCGACGACCGGGAATCCTTCTACGCCGCCTACCGCCGGTTCGCCGCGATCACCCTGCGCCCCGAGCTCCAGCTGACCTTCCGGCTCGGCCCGGGCGACTGCCTGGTCTTCGACAACACCCGCCTGCTGCACGCCCGTACGGCCTTCCAGCAGGACGGCCACCGGCACCTCCAGGGCTGCTACGCGGACCTGGACTCCCTGCACAGCACCCTCGCCGTGCTGCACCGCCGCACCGCCGCCCTGGACGAACTGGCCGGGCTGTTCGCGCGCGAGGGCGCCGGGGAGTACCTGGGCGAGGCCGTCACCATGGCCGAGCACATGCTCCAGGCCGCGGCCGCCGCCGAGGCCGCCGGGGCCCCCGGCCACCTGGTCGCCGCGGCCCTGCTGCACGACGTCGGGCACTTCTTTGATGAGCACGGCCACGGCACGCTGCACGGAAGGGATCTGATGGAGGGCCAGGACAACCGGCACAGCCACACCGGCGCCGACCGGCTGGCCGCCTGGTTCGGCCCGGAGGTCACCGAGCCGGTCCGGCTGCACGTGGCCGCCAAGCGCTACCTGTGCGCGGTCGAGCCCGGCTACCGCGCCCGGCTCTCCGAGGCCTCCGAGTACACCCTCACCGTCCAGGGCGGCCCGATGGACGCCGACGAGGCCGCCGCCTTCGCCGAACTCCCTGGCGCCGTCGACGCGGTGGCCGTGCGCCGGTGGGACGAGCAGGCGAAGGAGCCGGGCCTGCGGACGCCGGACTTCGAGCACTACCGCCCGCTGCTCGCCTCGCTCATGCGGTAGGACGCGCAGGACGCGCAGGACGCGCAGGAACCCCGAACGACGCCCGGGAGCTCAGTCCAGCTCCCGGGCGTGCCGCGAAAGCGCCGACGTGGCCAGCGAGTTGTGCACGCTGAACGCCACCGTGCCGGGCAGGTAGCGGTCCTGGGACCACTCCACCGGCGTGCCGGTCGGGTCGGTGGTGCGCCGCCGCTCGCGCAGCAGCGGGCCGCCCCGGCGGCAGCCGAGCAGTCGGGCGTCCTCGGCGTTGGCCGCGACGATGTCGATGGTGTGGTCGGCGTCGGTGAACAGGATGCCGTGCTCGCGCAGCACCTCGGTGTGCGAGACGACGTCCGGCGGCAGCTCGGCGACGATCTCGCCGACCCGCGGCGGGTAGATCGTCCGCTCGACCATCACCGGGGTGCCGGACAGCGTCCGCAGCCGGACCGTGACGTACACCTCGGCGCCGGGCTCCAGCCGCAGTTGCTCGCGCTCGGCCGCGTCGGCCGGTCGGCGCACCAGGGAGTCCAGGATGCCGCCGGGCTCCTCGCCCATCGAGTACGCCCAGTGCGTGAAGCTGAGCAGTTCCGAGAAGCTCTGCACCCGGGCGCCGCCGAGCACCACCCGTCGGGTGCCGCGGCGGGAGGTGACCAGCCCGTCGGAGCGCAGCACGGCGAGCGCCTGGCGGACGGTGCCGCGGGAGACCCCGTACTGCTCGGCCAGCGCGCCCTCGGCGGGCAGCCGGCCGGCCTCGCCGTACGCGCCGGTGGTGATGGCCTCGCGCAGATCGGCGGCCACCTTGCGGTACAGGGCTCCGGCCGTGCGCTCGACTGGGCGCCCGGGCTCTACTGCCACGTCACTCAATTGACCCTCCAGGGGCGGTGTCCAGCGCAGCCGTACCGGCACGGACAGCCCGACCTTATCCCGCTGCGCCGTTCGAGCATCGCACCGAACGGATCACGCACCGATGGCCGGATTCCACCGTTCCCGCAGCCGACCCCGGTTCTGGGCCGTCCGTTCACCTTCCCGTCACCGAACTTCGGGTTACTTACCTCCGTCAGCGAAGTTGGCTAGTCAACTCGGACGGTTCCGAACGGATACCGGACGAACGCGGCAAGGAACCCCGACGGATCTCCCGACGGGCCACCGACGGATCCGCGCCCCGGCCACTCGCACGATCGATCCCCCGATCAGATCGGACACCACTCCCGTGCAGCACCCCCTTCGCAGTACACCCGATCAGGAGACTGACCCGTGTCCGTGCACCGTGCCCGCTCCGCCGCCTTCGCGGCCGTCCTGACCGCCGCCGCGCTGTCCCTCACCGCCTGCGGTTCCGCCGGCTCCTCCACCGCGAAGTCCGGCAGCGACGCCGCGGGCGGCAAGAGCGCCAAGACCGCCACCTCGGCCGCCGACTTCGGCGGCATGGACGCCCTGGTCGCCGCCGCCAAGAAGGAAGGCAAGCTGCACGTCATCACGCTGCCGCGCGACTGGGCGAACTACGGCAAGCTGATGGACGGCTTCAAGGCGAAGTACGGCATCGACATCGAGGACGAGAACCCGGACGGCTCCAGCCAGGACGAGATCAACGCGATCACGTCCCGCAAGGGCCAGGACCGCGCCCCCGACGTGGTCGACCTGGGCGCCGCGTTCGCCACCTCCGGCGGCAAGCAGGGCCTGTTCGCCCCCTACAAGGTCGCCGACTTCGACAAGATCCCGGCCTCCATGAAGGACGCCAACGGTCTGAGCTACAACGACTACGGCGGCTACGTCTCGATCGCCTGCGACGCCAAGAAGGTGTCGGCCTGCCCGAAGACCTTCGCCGACCTGCTCAAGCCCGAGTACAAGGGCATGGTCGCGCTCAACGGCAACCCGACCAAGGCGAACGCCGCGTACAGCGCCGTCATGGCCGCCGCCCTGGCCAACGGCGGTTCGCTGGACAACATCCAGCCCGGCATCGACTTCTTCGGCAAGCTCAAGCAGGCCGGGAACTTCAACCCGGTCGAGGTCACCCCGGCGACCATCGAGAAGGGCGAGACCCCGATCAGCGTCGACTGGTCCTACCTGAACGCCGGCTACACCGACAAGTTCAAGGACAAGGGCATCGACTGGCAGGTCAGCATCCCGTCCGACGGCATCTACGCCGGCTTCTACAACCAGGCCATCAACAAGGACGCGCCGCACCCGGCCGCCGCCCGCCTGTGGGAGGAGTACCTCTACAGCGCGGAGGGCCAGAACGGCTACCTGGGCGGCTACGCCACCCCGGCCCTGTTCGACGCCATGAAGGCCGCGGGCACCCTGGACGCGGCCGCCGCCGCCAAGCTCCCGGCCATCGAGAAGCCCTTCACCACCTTCCCGACCGACGACCAGACCACCGCGGCCAAGAAGGTCGTGACGGAGAACTGGGCCAAGGCGATCTCGGGCTGATCTGACTGATGACTACGGCTCCCACCCCGGTGCCGGCCAGCGCCTCCGCCGCCCAGAGCGGCGGGGGCGCCCCCGGCCCCGTCTCCCCCGCCCCGGCCCCGGTCACCGCCACCACGGTGCACACCGAGGCCCCCCGCCCGGCCGCGCGCCGGGCCCGCGGCAGCCGCGCCTGGCTCGCCGCCCTCCCCCTGATCCTCTTCTTCGCGATCGGCTTCGGCCTGCCCGCCGTCGCGATCGTCATCGGCGCCTTCACCACCTCCTCGGACGCCCCCGACGGCGGCGGCGCCTTCACCCTCGACAACCTCACCGGCTCGCTCCAGGGCGCCTACTGGACGGCCCTGTGGGGCAGCGTGAAGCTCTCCCTGCTGACCGCGCTGATCGCCACCGTGGTCGGCCTGCCGCTGGCCCAGGCCGTGGCGACCTCCCGGTTCCGCGCCTTCCGCGAGGCCGTGATGTCCGCCTCCGGCGTGCTCGCCAACTTCGGCGGCGTCCCGCTGGCCTTCATGTTCGTCGCCACCCTCGGCAACTCCGGCGAGGTCACCAAGAAGCTCGGCCTGACCGCGCACGGCTGGAACCTCTACACCTTCTCCGGCCTGTCCGTGGTCTACCTGTACTTCCTGGTGCCGCTGATGGTCATCACCATCACCCCGGCCCTGGAGGGCCTCAAGGTCCAGTGGCGCGAGGCCGCGTACAACAACGGCGCCACCGGCGTGCAGTACTGGCGGCACGTGGCGCTGCCCGTCCTGCTGCCCTCGCTGCTCGGCGGCTTCGTGCTGCTGTTCGGCGCCTCCTTCGCCGCGTACGCCACCGCCGAGGCCATGGTGGGCAGTTCGGTGCCGCTGATCTCGATGCAGATCGGCGACGCGCTGTCCGGCAACGTCCTGGTCGGCCAGGGCAACCTCGCCCTCGCCCTCGGCCTCGACATGATCGTGGTCGCCTGCCTGGTGATGGCCGTGTACCTGCCCCTTCAGCGCCGGAGTGCCAAGTGGCTCGCCTGATCAATCGCATCCGTTTCGGCCGCGGCCTGGTCCTGCTGCTCTGCGGGATCTACTTCGCGGTGCCGCTGGTCTCGTCGGTGGTCTTCAGCGTCGACGACCACAAGAACGGCACCACCTTCCGCGCCTACACCGAGCTGCTGAACGCCCCCGGCTTCACCGACAGCCTGGTGCTCAGCCTCGAACTGGCCGTCGTCACCGTGGCGGTGCTGCTGCTCCTGCTCGTCCCCGCGGTGCTCGCCGCCCGGCTCGGCGCGCCGAAGCTGCGCCCGGTCATCGAGGTCATGTGCTCGATGCCGCTGGTCGTCCCGGTGGTGGCCCTCACCACCGGCATCATCGGCGTGCTGCGCTGGGGCCCGGACTACCTCCAGGACACCCCGTTCTTCCAGACCATGGTGGCCATCCAGAACCCGGACTTCCCGATCGTCCTGGTCATCGCCTACGTGCTGATGGCCCTGCCGTTCGCCTACCGGGCCATCGACGCCGGACTGCGCGGCGTGGACGTGGTCACCCTGGTCGAGGCCGCCCGCAACTGCGGCGCCGGCTGGCTGCGCGCGGTGTTCACCGTCGTCCTGCCGAACCTGCGCAGCGCGCTGCTGAACGGCGCCGTGCTCACCGTCGCCCTGGTGCTCGGCGAGTTCACCACCGCCTCCATCCTCGGCTTCGGCCCCTTCTCGGTGTGGATCAACTCCAACGGCAAGAGCGACGGCCAGATGTCCGTCGCGGTGTCGATGCTCAGCCTGCTGATCGTCTGGCTCGTCCTGCTGCTGATGTCCGCCGTCGGCCGCGGCCGCAAGGCCGCCCGGTCCTGAACCACCCCCCGTTCTCCAGGAGTTACCAGCCATGACCACGGCCACCGCCACCGCCTCCCGGGCCGCGACCGCCGCCGGCGGCGCCACCGTCGAGTTCCGCTCGCTGCGCCGCGCGTTCGGCGCCACCACCGCCCTCGACGGTCTGGACCTGACCGTCCGGCCCGGTGAACTGCTCGCCCTGCTCGGCCCGTCCGGCTGCGGCAAGACCACCGCGCTGCGCATCCTGGCCGGCTTCGAGCAGCACGACTCCGGCGAGGTGCTGGTCGACGGACAGGACATCACCTCGATCCCCGCCCACAAGCGCGACGCGGGCATGGTGTTCCAGTCGTACAGCCTCTTCCCGCACCTGACCGCGCTGGACAACGTCGCCTTCGGGCTGCGGATGCGCGGCACCGGCAAGGCCGAGCGCCGCAAGCGCGCCCAGGAGCTGCTGGAACTGGTCGGCCTGCCGCACCGCGCCGAGCACTACCCGCACCAGATGTCCGGCGGCCAGCAGCAGCGCATCGCGCTCGCCCGCGCCCTCGCCCTCCAGCCGCGCGTGCTGCTGCTGGACGAGCCGCTGTCCGCGCTGGACGCCAAGGTCCGCCTCCAGCTGCGCGAGGAGATCCGCCGCCTCCAGCAGGAGCTGGGCATCACCACCCTGTTCGTCACCCACGACCAGGAGGAGGCGCTGTCCATGGCCGACCGGGTCGCCGTACTGCGGGCCGGGAAGCTGGAGCAGTGCGCCACCCCGTCCGAGCTGTACGGCCGGCCGGCCACCCCCTTCGTCGCCGAGTTCGTCGGCACCATGAGCCGCATCCCGTGCACCCGCACCCCGGACGGCGTCGAGGTGCTCGGCCGCCGGCACGCGGTCGACGGCACGGCGCCCGCCGACGGCGAACTCCAGGTGCTGGTCCGCCCGGAGAACGTCGTCCTCACCCCGTCCGCGACCGGCCCGGCCCAGGTGGTCACCGCGTCCTTCCTGGGCGCCGTCACCCGGCTCACCGTCCGCCTCGACGACGGCACCGAGGTCAAGGCCGACCTGCCCACCGAGGCCGCCGCCGCCCTCCCGGCCGGCGCGCGCGCCGAGCTCACCCTGCCGGAGCGCCCGGTACTGGTGGACCGCCGCACCGCCTGAGCGGCCCGTCTGGGATCCTCGTTACCGCCTCTGCACCCTCAGAAGAACCACCGAAGGTACCGCCATGCCTGAAACCGTCCCGTCCGTTCCCACTCCCTCCGCCCCCGTCCCCCTCCCCGCCGCCGTCCTCTTCGACATGGACGGCACCCTGGTCGACACCGAGCAGCTGTGGTGGAAGGCCGCCGCCGAACTCGCCGAGGAGCTGGACCACCCGCTCACCGACCAGGACGCCCCCGAGGTGCTCGGCCAGGCCGTCGAGCACACCGCCGCCCACCTGCACAGGGTCAGCGGCACCAGCCGCCCCGAGGCCGAGCTCGCCACGGTACTCGGCGAGTCCTTCGCCGCCAAGGTCGCCGCCGAGACGGTGCCCCGCCCCGGCGCGCTCGCCCTGCTGGCCGCCCTGCGCGACGCACAGGTGCCCACCGCGCTGGTCTCCGCCTCCCCGCGCCTGGTGGTGGACCTCGTCCTGTCCTCCATCGGCCGCGACTGGTTCGCCGTCACCATGGCCGCCGAGGACACCCCCCGCACCAAGCCCGCGCCGGACCCGTACCTGGCCGCCGCCGAGCGGCTCGGCCTCGACCCGGCCACCTGCGTCGCCGTCGAGGACACCCCCACCGGGGTCACCTCCGCCGCCGCGGCCGGCTGCGCGGTGCTCGCCGTACCCTCCACCGCCGTCCCGATGCCCGACGGCCGGCGGATCACCCTGCTGGACAGCCTGGAGCGCGCCGACCTGGCCCTGCTGGGGAAGCTCTCCACCGCCCCGGCCGTTTGACAGCGACATGCCCTACGTCCTGCTCGCCCTCGCCATCCTGAGCGAGGTCTGCGCCACCAGCTGCCTCAAACTCACCGAGGGCTTCACCCGCCTCTGGCCCAGCCTCGGCGTCGGGGTCGGCTACGCGCTGTCCTTCTACCTCCTCGGCCGCGCCCTCAAGCACATCCCGGTCTCGGTCGCCTACGCCGTCTGGTCGGGCGCCGGAACGGCCGCGGTCGCCGGCATCGGCGTGGTCGCCTTCGGCGAATCACTGGGCAAGGTGCAGATCCTCGGCATCGCCCTGATCATCGTCGGAGTCGTCGTCCTCAACCTCAAGGGCGGCCACTGATTAACCGTCAATTCGCCTGCCCCCGGGCCGGGTCGGAGCACCGGAACACCGGCGCCCCGACCCGGCCCGTTCGCTACCGCGTTCCCATGACCGCCCCCAAGGCCCCAACACTGCCGCTTCGTCCACCGCGAACTCTCCCGCCAGCTCCCGGAGTTCGACCCCCAGGCCACCAGCCTCTCACCCAGCGGCAAGAGCCTCCAACCCACCCTCGCCCAACCCTGGGACACCCTCGGCGCCCCCCGACCGGCACCACCGAGGTCTACTACGCCGCCGCCATCGTCGCCAACAACCACGGCCCCGCCATCGACGCCTTCGGCACGTTCTGGGGCCGGTACTACGGCGGCAAGGGCAAGGGCTCACAAGTGCGAGCCTTACGCCACCCGGTACGACGATCCCGCGGATCTGGTCGCGGTCGACAAGTACATGCGGAAGTACATCAGGGAGAACGGACGCCCACTCAACAGTCCGGTCCCGATCGAAGATATCCTCGGACCCGACGGCCACAAACGCTTCACCGGTTTCTACAAGGATCCGCAGGATCCGAGCCGCTACCTGCCAGTGGACTTCGAAGGCGGGGAAATCGCTACCTTCTACGAACCCGATACACATGGAAAGTGGCATCTGGTCACCTCCTACGCCAACCAGGCAGCGGGAAAGTATCCATAGGACGTCATGGAACCTGAACTCGCCGGATTCATGCGGCATTACCTCAATGTCGAGATGGCCTTCTCCTACATGGATCGCCTGAAGAGAACCATCAGCATGTCGAACCCCATATGGGGTGAAGAACTCCAGAAGTGGTTCACTCAACTCTTCGCCGAGCGGGATCTCACCCGGGGTGAGTACTGCGAACTCACCTGGGTCGAGTTCGAGACCGAGGAGGAGATGTACGACTACCTGACGAAGGTCCACGCCTACCTCTTCCTCGACACCGAGGAAGCCCCGATCCCACCCGATTGAGGTTTCGTCGTTGCGGGCGGCTCCGGCCCCGCCGGAGCCGCCCGCGCTCCGAACCAGCCGAGTTCGCCGGCCCTGATGCCCGCGACGAGGCCCTACCAGGCCTTGAGGGTGAACTGGAGGTTCGGGCCGCTCTTGTCCTTCGAGTCGCGGATCACGATCCCCGAGGTCAGCCGCTGCGCCTCCACACAGGCCCCACCCTGCTCGCTGCTGCTGCTTGAGCATGCCGATCGACCGATCGTGGCAGGTGCGGCACTTGTGGGTACCCGCCGTCGGCGAGACCGTCACCATGACGGCCGCCGAGTTGTAGATCGCCACGCCGGGGGCGCCCCTCGTCCTGGCCGAAGTCATCGAGGTGAAGGGCGACTTGGCCACCCGCTCTTACCGGGGCGTCCTCCGCGGCCGCCTGTCGGTGCCGACGATGATGACCGGGAAGTCGGACCGGCCGACTTTCTACTCCCATCGGGAGCACGCGACGGCGTCATCGACGAGCCTGAGCCCCCGCCCGAGGGGCGGCAGGGGCCGGGCGTAGCGTTCCACCCCGGCGCATCGAGGAGCGGGGGTAGCAGTGGCGGGGACGGGAACCAGGCGCGGGACGGTCGCGCTGGCGGGTGCGCTGGTGGCGGCGGTGCCGGTCGGGACGTTCGGGCTGGTGGCGGTGAGTACGTACATCGGTTTCGGTACGGCGTCGCTGCTCGGGTTGGTGGTCGGGGTGGCCTGGGTCGTGGGCGTGGTCCGGCTGCTCGGGGCGGCGTTGGGCTGCTGGATGGCGGCGTTCGGCGCGGTCCTGTGGCTCCTCGCGCTGGGGTCGGTGGCGTCGGCCCGGGATTCGGTGATCCTGAGCACGTCCGGGGTGACCGCCACCGCCCGTGTCACGGCGGTGCACGACCGCCCGCAGGGCAAGCAGCCGAGCTCGTCGTACGAGGTCGCCGACGAGAACGGCGTACCGATCCCGAACGGCATGGTGTCCGCGGGCCTGCACTCGCACGCGGTCGGCGACCGGCTCACCGTCCGCTACGACCCCAGGGGTGTCGCGGAGGCACGCCTCCCGGAGAACGTCGACTTCCTCAGGGACGGGGCCGTCGCCCTCGGCCTCAACGCCGTCCTGCTGGCGGGCACAGCCGGTCTCGGGGTGTCGGTGGTCCGCAACGGCCGCCCGCGCCGGGTGCCGTACCGGCGCGGCCTCGTCATCGGCGGCAGCCCGCGGGACGGGCGGTGAGCTACTCCCGCACCACCCGGGCCCGCAGGTAGTTGCGCCGTCCGAAGTTGGGCTCGTCGACCGCCGTGAGGTCCTCGACCTGGAACCGGTACAGCGCCGCCGCGCCGCCCCCGGTGAGGTACTGCCGCCGGACCTCCTCGTCCTGGGCGAAGGCCGGGTACCGCCCCTGGTAGGCCGCCAGGGCGGCTTCCGCCTGGTGCCCCCAGGCCTCGCCCGCGCTGCCGGTCAGCTGGAGTCCGCGCAGTTGCTCGCCGAAGGCGGGCGGCGGCAGGAAGACGGTGGCGGCGGCCCGGGCCTCCTCGGCGAGGTGGTGGCTGTGCCGGGTGGAGCGCTCGCTGACGAAGTAGAGGACGAGGTCCTCGTCGTAGGCGAAGAAGGCGAGGTTGGCGTGCGGTCCGTGCTCGTGGCCGGCGGTGGCGAGGGTGAGCACCATGGCCTCGGCGAGCAGTCCTTCGACGCCCTTGTGCAGCAGGTCGCCCGGCCAGTCCCCCTGCGTGACGTCGAGTCGGTACGGCATTCGGCACTCCCTCCGCTGGCGCCCGGTGCCTTCGCGCCCCGAGCACGACTGAGCCGGGCGGGCGCCCCCGTCAGGGGCCGCACGCCCGGCTCACATGCTCCACCCGCCGTCCGAAACCGGACAAGGGGCGGGCCGCTCACGAAATGGGTACTACGGGTTCTACGGGTTCTACTGCGCGCGGTGCGAGGCGTACCCGCGGGTCACCACCGGCACCGTGCCGGGGCCGAGCAGGGGGCGCAGCGCGCCCGACCGCATCCTGTCGACGAGCGGTCCGCAGCGTCCGGCCAGCGGGGCCAGCACCAGCGCGACCAGGGTACCGACGAGGGCGCCGACCGCCACGTCGTGGGGGTAGTGCACGCCGACCCAGACCCGGGAGGCGGCCATCAGGGCCGCGAAGACGGTGGCGACGACGCCGAGCCGGCGGCTGACGAACCAGAGCGAGATCGCGGCGGCGAAGGCGATCACCGAGTGGTTGCTGGGGAAGGACCAGTCCCCGGCGGCGGGGCAGGTCTCCAGCGAGACGCTGCCCTTGATCTGCGCGCACGGCCGGAGTTCCTCGACCATGCCCTTGAGCACGGAGTTGAGGCCGTACGCGACGACCACGATCACCGGGGAGGCGAGCACCTTGGCCATCACCGCGGAGTCGGCGCCGCGCGCACGCCACCAGGCGTACAGCATGAACAGGGCGAACAGGCCGAGGCCGATCGCGGACCAGACCTTGATCACGTCGTCCAGCCAGGTCGGGGCGGACTGCGCCCACTTGTTCACCTGGGTGTAGAGGCCGCCGTCGATGCCACTGCCGTCGTACACGGCGAGAGCCCGAGAGGACATCACACGTCACCTCCGTGACGGCGCGCCTTACGGGCGCGGAACAGTTCGAGAACAATGGGGAGCACGGAGACAACTACTACCAGACCGATGATCGGCAGCAGATACTGGTCGATCCCGGGAATCGAGGACCCGAGCCCGTACCCGGCCAGCACCACGCCGACGGTCCAGACCGCACCGCCCGCGACCTGCCAGAAGGTGAACGAGCGGACCGGCACTTCGAGTACGCCGCAGAGCGGATTCAGCACCGTACGGACCACCGGGATGAACCGGGCCAGCACGATCGCCTTGCCGTGGCCGTACTTGGCCAGCAGTTCCTCGGCCCGCGCCGCGCCCTCCAGCAGGCTCTTGCGCTTGGTGCGGCTCAGCAGTGCCCGGCCGCCGCGCCGGCCGATCAGGTAGCCGACCTGGGCCCCGGCCAGCGCCCCGATCAGGGCGGCGGGGAGCACCTGCCACAGGTGCAGCTGCGGGCCCTTGGTGGCGCCGGGCACGCAGAGCAGGCCCGCGGTGAACAGCAGCGAGTCGCCGGGCAGGAAGAAGCCCACCAGCAGGCCGGTCTCGGCGAACAGCACCACGGCGATGCCGAACGCCCCGAAGGCGGCGAGCAGCGAGGAGGCGTCCAGCGGGTTCACGGCGAGGTGGGTGCCCATCGCGAGGTGAACGGCCGGATCGGCGGGGAACTGGAGCAAGGCTGGCGGACCTCCCGTACGTTGGGGGGCGGTCGCCGCGACGCGCGGCGGACCCGCCCGGGACCGTCTACAGTGACGTAGACGGTCTACATGACTGTAGACGAAAGCTGGAGGAAGCGCCGCCATGTCCGACGTACCGTCCGCCCGCCGGCCCGCCGGGGAGCTGGAGTCCGAGGTGCTGGCCGCCCTGTGGTCGGCCCGGCAGCCGATGACCCCGCAGGACGTCCAGACGGCGCTCGGCGGGGACCTCGCCCGCACCACCATCGCGACGATCCTGGCCCGGCTGCACGACAAGGGGACGGTCGAACGCACCCGGGCCGGCCGCGCCTACGCCTACACCCCGACCGTCCAGGACACGGCGGGCCTCGCCGCCCGCCGGATGCACACCGAGCTCGGCCGCGAGGCCGACCGCTCCACCGTGCTCGCCCGCTTCGTCTCCGACCTCTCCGCCGAGGACGAGCAGCTGCTGCGCGCCCTGCTCGGCGACGGCAGCGACAGCACCGACGGCAGCGACGTCGGGGTCGAGGCCGAGGTCGACGTCGACGGCACCGCCGGCGCCGCCGGCAGACCCGGACCGGTGAGCGGCCCCCGACCGACGGGCGGCCCCGGATCGGCGGGCGCCCCGTGATGATCGCCGTCTGGGCGCCGCTGCTGCTGCCCTTCCTGACCGTCCCGCTGGCCCGCCGGCTCGCCGAGTCGCTGCCGCCCCGGGCCGCCGCCTGGCTGCTGGCCGGCACCGCCACCGTCCTGGCCGGCGGCACCCTCTGCTCACTCGGACTGCTCGCCACCGCCGGACTGCTCCAGCTGCCCCCGGTCGCCGCCCTCGGCCACCTCTCGCTGCCCTGGCTCACCGCCGCCGCGCCCAGCGCCCCGCTCGCCGCAGCGGTGGCCGGCCTCGCCCTGGCCGCGCTCGGCGCCCTCGCCGTACGGACGACCCGCCGCCGGTGCCTGGAACTGCGCACCGCCCGGGCCGCACTGCCCGCCCCGGGCGCCGCCTGCGCCCCCGGGCCGGGCGACGAGGCAGACGCCGCATCGCACACCGCGACGCACGCTGAGACGGACGCCGACCAGCATCCGGACACGCGCCCCCGGCAAGCCCCGATGCGCTGGGCGCGCGCCCAGCGCGGGCCCCAGGACCCCGCCCTGCACCCCGCCGGACTCCCCTCCCCGCGCCTCGCACGCCGCCTCGCACGCCGCCCCGCCGGACGCCCCGCCCTGGCGGCCTGGCGGCAGGCCCTGGCCCGGCTCCGGCACCCCGCCGACCACCCGCTCACCGTGCTGGACGACGAGCGCGCCGACGCCTTCGCCCTCCCCGGCCGCCTGCGCCGCCCCGGCCGGACCGGCGAGCCCGGCCGGATCGTGGTCACCTCCGGGATGCTGCGCGCCCTCAGCGGGCCCGAGCGCTCCGCCCTGCTCGCCCACGAGCGCGCCCACCTGACCGGCCGGCACCACGTCTTCCTCGCCCTCGCCGAGCACGCCGCCGACGTCCACCCGGCGCTCCGCCCACTGCGCGCGCCCCTCGGGTACCACCTGGAGCGCTGGGCCGACGAGGTGGCCGCCGCCCGGATCGGCGACCGTGCCGTGACCGCCCGCGCGGTCGGCCGGGCCGCCCTCGCCGCGAGCCGCTCGCCCTGGCCGGCCCGGCCCCGGCTGGTCGCCGCCGCCCACTCCGGCCCGGTCCCGCGACGGGTCGCGGCCCTCCTCCAGCCCCGCCCCTCCACCGCCCCGGCCACCCGGCTGCGGGCCGTCGCACTGGCGCTGGCCGCCTGCCTGGCCCTGACCACCGGCGCCACCCTGGAGGCCACCGCCGACCTCCACCACACCGTCGAGGCCGCCCAGCACGAACCCGGTACGGAGCGCTAGCCGCCCCCGGACGGGCGCTGCCGGCCGGGCGCCGGACGGGCGCCGCAAGGACACCGCAAGGGCACCGCAAGGGCACGGGAAAGGCGCCAACCGAACGCCCGCCGGGCGCCCCCCGCCGTTTCCGTACCGCCCGGTATGCGGACTTGGTGGACCCCGTCCCCACGCGCCCGTCGCACCCGTACTCTTTCGTCAGCGCGTCGACCCCGGCGCGTCCTCGAACGGCGGCGAGGAGCAACCCGAGTGCGGCAGACCGGACGGCAGTCCCGACGACCAGAGCGCCGCACCCCGCCGACCGCGGCGGAGCTGGCCAGGGTCCACGAACGCACCCTCGCCGACGCCGCCGCCCGCGAACTCGTCCTCCCCGAGAGCCCCGGGCCCGGTACGCCCGGCCGGCTCGAACCCCGCCCCGAGATCGGCGACTCCTGGGCGAGGCTGCGCCGCCTCGGCCTCGACCCCGACACCGGCGCCTCCACCGTCCTGCTCGGCCCCGCCGAGCTGGAGCAGCGCCGCCGGTCCAGCGGCCTCGACAACGTCATGCCGGTGCTGCGCGAGACCCTGTTGGAGCCGGTGGGCCAGGCACCGCTGATCCTCGCCATCGCCGACGCCGAGGGCCACGTGCTCTGGCAGGAGGGCGAACGCGGCCTGCGCCGCAGCGCCGACCGGATCGGCTTCGTCACCGGTGCCCGCTGGATCGAGGAGACCGTCGGCACCAACGGCATCGGCGTCGCGCTGCGCGCCCAGCGCCCGATGCACGTCCACTCCGCCGAGCACTACCTGCGCAGCCACCACACCTGGACCTGCGTGGCCGCCCCCGTGCACGACCCGACCACCGGCCGGCTGGTCGGCGCCATCAACCTCAGCGGCCCGGCCCACAACGTCCGCCCGTACCTGCTCCAGCTCACCGCCACCGCCGCCCGGCTCGCCGAGACCGAGCTGCGCGCCCACCGCCTGGAGGCGCTGAACCGGCTGCGCACCCTGGCCGCCCCGCTGCTCGCCCGGGTCGGCGGACCGGCCCTGGTGGTGGACGCGGCCGGCTGGACCGCCGCCTCGGCCGGGCTGCCGCCGCAGAGCCGGCTGCGCATCCCCAGCGAGGGCTGGGTCCCGGCTGCCGTGCACTGGGTGCCGGGGCTGGGCGAGTGCGTACTGGAACCGCTCGCGGACGGCTGGCTGGTGCGGCCCGTCCGCCCGACCGGGGCGGACGGCTCCGGCACGGTGACCGCCGAGCGCGCCGAGGGCGCCCGGCTCCGGCTCGACCTGCGCCGACCGGACCGCCCCGAGCTGTCCGTCCGGGGCGCGGCCGACAGCTGGTCGCACCCGGTCAGCCCGCGCCATGCCGAGCTCCTGCTGCTGCTCGCCACCGCCCGCGAGGGCAGTACGGCGGCCCAGTTGGCCGAGGCGCTGTTCGGCGACGCGGGGCGGACGGTGACGGTCCGCGCCGAACTGTCCCGGCTGCGCCGCTACCTGGGCGGCCTGCTGGCCCACCGGCCGTACCGCTTCGCCGACTCGGTGCTGGTCACGGTGGAGGGGCCGACCGATCCGCTCGACCTGCTGCCCTCCTCCACGGCCCCCGCGGTACGGCGGCTGCGGGCGGAGCTGGTGGCGGGCCTGGTCCGGCTGCCCGGGGCCGCGGCACCCGTGCCGTCACCGCGCCACGGCGGGCGCCCGCCGGTCCCGGACGACGACCCGGGCGACGACCGGGACGACGACCCCGACGCGCCGTACCCGCCGACGGACAGCACCCCCACGAACCACCCGTCCACCGGCAGCTCCGTCACCACCACCCCACCCGCAAGCGGCAGTTGCGCCCCTCAGCCGCCCGCGAGCAGCGCGGCCAACTGGGCGTCGGTGGGCCCGCAGTCGCGCTCGGCCTCGGCCGAGACCAGCGCGTAGGTGCGGTCCAGCCAGGCCTGCACCCGGGGCCTGGAGGCCTCCAGCAGGGCGCTGCCGTGCGGGGATTCGAGCGCCAGGTGCAGGGTCGAGCCGTGGCAGGGGCAGTACGCCGGCCACAGCTTGACGTCGCCCTGGCCGCTGATCCCCTGGAGGCCGTCGCGCAGCAGGTCGCGGGAGAACACCCAGTCCGCCTCGTCCGGACGCCCCAGGTGAAAGGTCAGCAGCACCTCGTAGGGCCGTACGGCGTCGAAGCGGAACCGGGTGCACACCTCGCCGACCACTTCGTCGCCCAGTGAGATCCGCAGCGTCAGCACCTCCTCCACCGACACCGGAGCGGCGGTGGAGCCACCCCCATCGCCGCCCGTGGGGGTGGCGGCGAGGGGGGCGCTGGAGGCTGCGGACAGCGGGTCGGGCGGCATGACGGTCTCTCCGGGAACGGCGCGGGATGCCATCAGCCTGCGTCACCCGCGACCGGGCGGGCAAGGGTTGCAAGGGGGTTGCAATAACCCCCGCCCGGGCCCGCCGACCCTTACCAGGAATATCAGACGGATCGTCAACTTCCGCTCATCGAACGGATGTCCGGAAAATGGAGGGATACTGTCCGTCGTCCGGCCACCCGCTGGTACGCTCTCCCCCTCCCGGCGCGGGCCCGCCCGCGAGGCCGGCCCGGAACGGCCGGACCGCTGCCCGGCGTGGTGCGTGGGAGAATACGGCGACGCGACGGCGGCTTCGGGGAGGGAGGGGTCCGGTGGCTGTGCGTGGGGAGACCACGCGGGACGTGCAGCACGAACCCGCACGGCAGGGTCGACACGGTCGGCCCCGCCCGTTCGGCGGCCGCTTCCGGCTGCCCACCCTGCGCTTCTCCGGTGCCGCGATGGCGATGTCCACCGTCGTCGGCATCAGCATCGCCACCACCCTCCTGCTGAACGAGCAGCAGGGCATCGGCCGTCGGGCCGGCGTCGCCCGGGTCGGCACCACCCCGCCGCCCAGCCCGAGCGGTACGGACCAGGCCGAGGCCGCCTCCGAGCGGACCACGGACACCCCTCCCCCGCCCTCCGGCCACCCGCACGCCCCGAAGCCCTCCGGCCACCCGTCGACGCACCCGTCCGGCCCGGCCAACGCCGCCGCCACGCCGCCGTCAGGGCTGCGGGCCGGAACGGCCGCCCCGGTCACACCGCCGGCCGGCGGGCAGGCCTCCGCCGGGCACGACCCGCGCCCCTCGGCCGACACCCCGGCCGACGGCTCCTCCCCCTCCGCCCAGCCGTCCACGGCCGCCGACCCGTCCGCCCCGGCCGCCCCGGCCCCCGGGCAGCCGGGCACCGGGCTGACCGGCACCGGACAGACGGGCACCGGACGACCGGACGTCGGCGCAGCCGGTACGGGCGAGTCCCCGCACCCGCCCGCGCTCCAGCCGGCCAAGCCCGGCCGCCCGCTCCCGCCGCCGGCCGCCGTCGTCCCCGGAAACGCCGCCGGCACCGACAGCACTGGCACCACCGACGGCACTGGCGCCGCCGACGGCAGCACCGACGGCACCGCCCCGGACACCGACCAGGCCCTGACCGGCACCGGGCTGACCACCACCCTCGGCCGCGACGGCCTCCGGCACGCGCTCGACCTCACCGTGACCGAACCGGTCACCGCACTGCAGGCCGAATTCCGGCTCGCCGCAGGCGAGTTGGCCCCCGGCACCGGAACCGTCTGGACCGACCTGCCGGGCGCCGTGGTGACCACCCAGCAGGAACGCGGCACCCTGGTCTACCGCTTCACCACCCCGCCCGGCACCGACGTCGAGCCCGGCCGCTACGGCTTCGTCGTACGCGGCACCCGCCCGGCCGTCCAGGCCGGTCCGGTGCGCAAGTCGGGCCCGCAGGAGGGCTGGAACGCCGCTGCCTTCGGCATCGGCCGCCCCCGGGCGGTCGCCGCACTCGGCGGCTTCGGCCCGTCGGCGCCGCAGGCCGACCAGCAGCCCGCCCAGCACGCCACCCAGCAGCCCGGCGGCCGGCCGCCCGTCCCGCCGTCGGCAGCGCAGCCCACCCGGCAGACCGCGCCGCAGCAGGCGCTCCAGCCCACGCCGCAGGCCGCCCAGCAGCCGGTGGGCCAGGTCCGCTGACCTCCCCCCCCCCGGCTGATCCACTGACCTCCCCTCGGCCGATCCGATCGTCCGACGATCGGCCAGCTCACCGGGCTCTTCCCCGCACCCCCGTTCGTTACTGTGTGCAGCACCCGGCCCGACGCCCCCAGCGGCCCCGGCCCGGGCCGTCGTTCCGCACCCGAGGAGGAGTCCTTGTCCACCGTCCTGACCCAAGGCGGCAACGCACCGCTGACCGCCGCGCGGGTGACCGTCGAGGTCACCGCGCCCAAGGCGCTGGACGTCTCCGGCCTGCTGCTGACCGACGCCGGCAAGGTCCGCTCGGACGCCGACTTCGTCTTCTTCAACGCCCCGCACGGCCCGGGCGTGAGCCTGCGCCCGGCCGCCGCCGGAGCACCGGACGCGATCACCGTCGACACCCCGGCCGTCCCGGCCGACATCAGCAAGGTCGTGGTCACCGCCAGCCCGGCCGACCAGTCCGCCACCTTCGCCGGGATCGAGCCCACCGCCACCGTCCGGGACGCCGACACCGGTGCCGTCCTGGCCACCTTCACCCCGCCCCGGCTGGGCCTGGAGACCGCGCTCATCGTGGTCGAGATCTACCGGCGCAACGGGGTCTGGAAGGTGCGCGCGGTCGGTCAGGGGTACGCGGACGGGCTGGCGGGCATCGCCACCGACTTCGGCGTCACCGTCGACGACTCCCCGGCACCGGCACCGCAGCCTGCGCCGACCCCCGCCCCGCAGCCGAGCGCGCCGACCCTCCAGATGCACTCCCCGGCCGACCTTCCGCTGCCGCCCGTCCCGCCCGTCCCGCCGGTGCCCCCGGCCCCGCCCGTGCCCCCGGCGCCGCCGGCTCCCTCGGTCGACCCCCGGATCGCCCTGGCCACCGTCCCGTCCATGCCCGCCGCACCCCCGGAGCCCCCGGCACCGGCCCCGGCCCCGGCCCCGGCCCCGGCCCCGGCAGCGACGCCCGCCCCCGACCCCGCCGAGCGCCCCAAGGTCACCCTCGACAAGGGCCGGGTCAACCTGGTCAAGGGCAGCTCCGTCTCCCTGGTGAAGAACGGCCGCCCCTTCCTCTCCTCGGTCCGGATGGCCCTCGGCTGGGAGTCCGCCGCCCGCGGCCGTGACATCGACCTGGACGCCTCCTGCCTGGCCTTCGACGCGAAGCACCGGCGCCTGGAGACGGCCTGGTTCATGAAGCTGAGCATCTTCAACGGCGCGATCGCCCACTCCGGCGACAACCTGGTCGGCGGTGACGGCGGCGACGACGAGGCGATCACCGTCCACCTGGAGGGCCTGTCGGCCGAGGTCCACGCGCTGGTGTTCGTGGTCAACTCCTTCTCCGGCCAGAAGTTCACCGAGCTGCGGAACGCCTACTGCCGCCTGGTGGACGTCCGCACCGAGGAGGAGCTGGTCCGCTTCGACCTGACCCACTCCGAGCCGCGTACCGGCGTGGTGATGTGCAAGCTGGTCCGCCGCCCGTCCGGCGAATGGGAGATGACGGCGCTCGGCGAGTTCGTCGACGGCAAGACCGCCCGGGCGATGATCGAGCCCTCCGCCGCCCTGCTCTGATCCCGACCGCATCGCTCAACGTCAAAGCCATGCCAGCGATTTCACCCCCCTGGGGCATCAAGTCGTCCACGGATCGACTCGATTGACTCTCCGGGGGGTGATTCGCGCTCTCCCCCGTGACCGCGCACCCGCACCACCCGCGCACCCGTGGAGGAGAGACCGTGCCCCGCTTCCCGTCCCGCCTCGCCGTCGCCGGCGCCGCCGTCGCCCTCACCGTCGGCCTGATCACCCCCGGCGCGGCTCACGCCGGGACCAAGCCCGCCACCCGGACCGGCCCGCTCAAGTGGGCCGCCCTCGGCGACTCCTACACCGCGGGCGTCATCGAGGCCACCGGCGACCTCACCGCGCCCCAGGACGGCTGCGCCCGCACCACCGGCTCCTACCCCGAGCTGATCCGCCGCGACCTCGGCGCACTGGTCGACCTCCACAACGCCAGCTGCAGCGGCGCCACCAGCCCGGACGTCTCCACGAACAAGCAGAGCCCGCTCGGCCGCCCGCTCCCGCCCTTCGGCAGCGACCCCGACGCGCCGTACCCGCCCGTCCCGCCGCAGATCGACGTCGTCGACCCGGCCAGCGACGTGATCACCGTGAGCACCGGCGGCAACGACCTCGGCTTCGGGCAGATCCTCAAGGACTGCATCGAACTCGGCGCCGCCCACCTCGGCCTGGGCACGCCCTGCAAGGACAAGTACGACGCCCAGATCCCCGGCCGGCTCGACCAGCTGCGCACCGACTACACCGCCATGCTCACCGCCCTCCGGACGAAGGCCCCGTCCGCCCGGATCGTCACCGTCGGCTACCCGCACCTGATCCCCGAGGACGCCACCCGCTGCCAGTACGGCAGCCTGCTGCAGTTCGGCACCTTCACCCCCGGCGACCTCGGCTGGGCCCGCGACAGCATCCTCAAGCCGCTCAACCTGGCCATCCAGCAGACGAGTTCGACCCAGCAGGACACCTACGTCGACCTCTACTCCGGCTCCGCCGGACACAGCGTCTGCGACCCCGACCACTGGCTGGACGGCGTGCTGACCAGCATCATCCCGCTCAAGTACGCGCTGGTGCACCCCAACGCCAAGGGCCAGAAGTTCGCCGCCGCCCAGGTCGAGCCCGTCCTCCCCGGCAACTGACCGGCGCCGGGCGGGAAAACCAGTGGCACGGCCCACCTCCGGGGATCATCCTGGTCGGATGATCATCCGCGAAGCCACCCCCGAGGACTGGTCGGCCATCTGGCCGTTCTTCCGCACCATCGTCGCCGCCGGCGAGACCTTCCCCTACCCCCTGGACATGCCCTCCGAGCTGGGCCGGGAGTGGTGGATGAAGACCGCCCCCGACCGCACCGTGGTCGCCGTCGACGAGGACGGCACGGTCCTCGGCACCGCCACCATGAACCGCAACCGCCCCGGCAACGGCGGGCACGTGGCCAGCGCCAGCTACATGGTCGACCCGGCGCACCACGGCAAGGGCATCGGGCGGGCCCTGGTCGAGTACACCCTCGACTGGGCCCGCGGGGCGGGCTTCCGCGCCATGCAGTTCAACGCGGTGGTCGCCAACAACGACCACGCCGTCAAGCTGTACCGCTCGCTGGGCTTCGAGGTGGTCGGCACCGTCCCCGAGGCCTTCCACCACCCGGTCGACGGCTACGTCGGCCTGCACGTCATGTACCGCCCGCTGTAACCACGGGGCCCTACTCCTCGATCGCCCCGCCGACCCGCCGCAGGTGCTGCCGGAAGCTGTACGACGGGTCGGCGGCCCGCCGCTCCAGGAACTCCTCGAAGCGGGTCTGCCTCCGCAGGGTGTCCCCGGCCGTGATCCGCCCGGCCTGCGCCCGTTCGGTGGCGGCGATCCCGGCGGCCGTCTCCAGCACCTCCCCGGCCCGGTCGGCCGGCACGAACAGCACCCCGTCCGCGTCCGCGAACACCACGTCCCCGGCGGTCACCAGGTGCGGCCCGAACCGCGCCGACTCCAGCGCCTCCGGCTCCCGGCCGTCCAGCCGCAGCGGGCCCACCGGCAGCGCGCCGTAGCTGAACACCGGCAGCCCGATCTCCACCAGCTCGGGCGTGTCCCGGTGCAGCCCCCACACCACGATCCCGGCCACCCCGGCGGCCCGCGCCTCCAGCACCGCGAGGTCCCCGATGCAGGCCTCGTCGGTCCGCCCGCCGTTGTCGATCACCAGCACGTCCCCGTCCAGCGCGCCCCCGTACGCCTCCAGGAACACGTCCACGCTCCCGTAGTGCCGCACCGGCAGCACCCGCCCCGCCACCCGCGCCCCGGCCACCACCGCCCCCACCCCCACCGGCGCCGCCCGCACCCCCACCCCGAGCCGCACACACGCATCCGCCACCAACGGCGTCGACAACCCCTCGAACTCCTCGAACCCCTTGGACATCCCCAACTCCTCCCACTGAAAGCCCAGTTCACAGTCGCGAAGATCCTAGGCCCGGCGCCCGGAACAACGGAACGGCCCGCACCCCCCGTCAGGGGTGCGGGCCGTTCATCCTGCCGCCAGGGTCAGCTACGGGTGGCCATGGCGCGCAGGAAGAAGGTGAGGTTGGCCGGGCGCTCGGCGAGGCGGCGCATGAAGTAGCCGTACCACTCCTGGCCGTACGGGAGGTAGACCCGCATGGTGTTGCCCTCCTCCGCGAGGCGCAGCTGCTCCTCGGGGCGGATGCCGAACAGCATCTGGTACTCGAAGGAGTCCCGGGTGCGGTTGTTCCACTGGGCCAGCTGGCCGGCGATCTTGATCATGTTGGGGTCGTGCGAGGCGATCATCGGGTAGCCCTCGCCGGCCATCAGGATCTTGAGCGCGCGGACGTACGCGAGGTCGACCTCGTGCTTGCCCTGGAAGGCGACCGACTCGGGCTCCTTGTAGGCGCCCTTGCACAGGCGCACCCGGGAGCCGGGGCCGGAGAACTCGCGGCAGTCGGCCTCGGTGCGGCGCAGGTAGGCCTGGAGGACGACACCCAGCCAGGGGAAGTCCGCCCGCAGCTCGCGCGCGATGGCGAGGGTGGAGTCGGTGGTGGTGTGGTCCTCCATGTCGAGGGTCACCGTGGTGCCCGCGTCGGCGGCGGCCTCGCAGATGCGGCGGGCGTTCTCCAGCGCGATCTTCTCGCCGTCCACCGGCAGGAACTGGCCGACGGCCGACAGCTTGACGGACACCTCGGCGCCGGCGGCGAGGCCGGTCTCCTTGAGGGCCTTGAGCAGGTGCTCGTACGCCTCGGCGGTGCCGGCGGCCTGGGCGGCGTCCTTGGTGTCCTCGCCGAGGTGGTCGAGGGTGACCTTGCGGCCGGTCGCGACCAGGTCGTCGGTCGCGGTCACGGCGTCGTCGAGGACGTCACCGGCGACGAAGCGCTCGACTATCGCGTGGGTCGGGGGGAACTTCTCGACCACGGTGCGGACCTGGGGGGACCGCGAGGCCGCGAGAAGGGCGGAACGGAGCATCGTGACTCCTGGAGCTGATGTTTCCAAGGGTGGCAGAAAGAGCCGGGGCGGCGGTACGGGGGTGAGCCGCCGCCCCGGCGGGGCGGCGCCCGGCTGCGGGGCCGGGCGTCGCGGGTGACCGTTGGCTACGGGGCGCAGAGCGGTCGGGGTGGGCCGGTCAGCCCATGTGCGGGTAGCGGTAGTCGGTCGGCGGGACGAAGGTCTCCTTGACCGAGCGGGTCGACGTCCAGCGGGCCAGGTTCTGCTTGGCGCCAGCCTTGTCGTTGGTGCCGGAGGCGCGGCCGCCGCCGAAGGGCTGCTGGCCGACGACGGCGCCGGTGGGCTTGTCGTTGATGTAGAAGTTGCCGGCGGCGAAGCGCAGCTTGTGCATCGCGTCCTGGGCCGCGGCGCGGTCCTGGGCGATGATGGCGCCGGTCAGGCCGTAGGCGGAGACGGACTCCATCTGGGCCAGCATCTCCTCGTACTTCTCGTCCTCGTAGACGTACACGGCGAGGATCGGGCCGAAGTACTCCTCGCGGAAGTACTCCGCGGCCGGGTCCTGGCAGACCAGGACGGTCGGGCGGACGAAGTAGCCGACCGAGTCGTCGTAGCTGCCGCCGGCGAGGACCTCGACGGAGGCGTCGGCGTGGGCGCGGTCGATGGCGGCCTTGTTCTTGGCGAAGGCGCGCTCGTCGATGACGGCCGACATGAAGTTGGACAGGTCGCTGACGTCGCCCATGGTGAGGCCGTCGACCTCGGCGGCGAACTCGTCCTTGAGGCCGGCCCAGATCGAGGCGGGGACGTAGGCGCGGGAGAGCGCCGAGCACTTCTGGCCCTGGAACTCGAAGGCGCCGCGGGTCATCGCGGTCTTCAGCACGGCCGGGTCGGCGGACGGGTGGGCGACCAGGAAGTCCTTGCCGCCGGTCTCGCCGACGATCCGCGGGTAGGTGCGGTAGCCGGCGATGTTCTCGCCGACGGAACGCCACAGGTGCTGGAAGGTGGCGGTGGAGCCGGTGAAGTGGATGCCGGCCAGCGCGGGGTGCTTGAGCGCGACGGCGGAGACGTCCAGGCCGTCGCCGGTCACCATGTTGATGACGCCCTTGGGCAGGCCGGCCTCCTCCAGCAGCTGCATCAGCAGGTGCGCGGAGTACTGCTGGGTGGGGGACGGCTTCCACAGCACCACGTTGCCCATCAGCGCGGGCGCGGTCGGCAGGTTGCCGGCGATCGCGGTGAAGTTGAACGGGGTGATCGCGTAGACGAAGCCCTCCAGCGGGCGGTGGTCGCTGCGGTTCCACACGCCGTCCGAGGAGACCGGCTGCTCGGCCATGATCTGGCGGGCGAAGTGCACGTTGAAGCGCAGGAAGTCGACCAGCTCGCAGGGGGTGTCGATCTCGGCCTGCTGGGCGGTCTTGGACTGGCCGAGCATGGTGGCGGCGGCCAGGGTCTCGCGCCAGGGGCCGGCCAGCAGGTCGGCGGCCTTGAGGAAGATCGCGGCGCGCGAGTCGAAGGAGAGCGCCTGCCAGGCCGGGGCAGCGGCCAGGGCAGTGTCGATGGCTTCCTGCGCGTCGGCCTGGGTGGCGTTGCGCAGGGTGCCGAGCCGAGCCGCGTGGTTGTGCGGCTGGACGACGTGGATCTCGGTGCCGCCGCCCATCCGGCGCTCACCGTTGATCGTCATGGTCAGCTGGACCGGCTCCTGGCCGCCCAGCTCCTTCAGCTTGGCCTCCAGGCGAGCCCGTTCGGGGCTGCCGGGGGCGTAGCTGTGGACCGGCTCGTTCACCGGCGCGGGGACCTGGGTCACAGCGTCCATGAGGCGCACGCTCTCCTTCGTTGCAATGCGGGGGAAGGCCTGCGCGGGTCACGCACGGGCCACAGCACGAACGCTATTCCTGGCTGCCCGGCCACTTGATTGGCCGGGCGGCTAAATTCCCCCGTACGGCGTTGTCCGGACCGACGAAAGCGATCACACAACGGTCACGACAGCCCCATCCGCCCTACCCGCCCCACCGGCACCACGCCCGGCACCACCCTCGGGACCACGCCCGACACCACCCCCGGCCGGACGCCCCGGCCGGAACCGTTGGACGGTCCCGGCGCTGTCCAACCGGCTAAAATCGACCGCACACCGTTGTCCGAGCGGATGAAGGAGGCCCGGCGTGACCACCCCCGGGCTCCCGCTCCGCCAGCTGCTGATGTCCCTGGGCGAACCCCTGGTCGAACTCCAGGCCGCCCCCCAGGGCCTGGACGTCCCCGTCCGCGACGTCGCGATCCTCGACCCGGAGGACCCGCCGACCGCCTCCCCCGGCGAACTCGTGCTCGCGATCGGCGCCCGCGGCCGCGCCGCCCTCCCCGCCCTGCGCGCGGCCGGCCGGGCCGGCGCCGCCGCCGTCGCGGTCAAGCTGGACGCCCCCGGCCAGGCCGACGCCCTGCGCGAGGCCGCCACCGACGCGGGCGTCGCCCTGCTGTCGGTGCGCCGGGAGACCCGCTGGGAGCACCTGGACTCGCTGGCCCGGGCGATCATCGCCGGTCCCGACGCCCCGGCCTCCCCCGGCGCCCCCGAACCCAACGCGGGCGACCTCTTCTCCCTCGCCCAGACCGTCGCCGTGCTCACCAACGGCATCGTCTCGATCGAGGACACCTCCAGCCGGGTCCTCGCCTACTCCCGCTCCTCCGACTCCGACGAGGTCGACGACCTGCGCCGGCTCTCCATCCTCGGCTGGCAGGGCCCCGAGCCGTACCTCTCCAAGCTCCGCGAGTGGGGCATCTTCCAGCACCTGCGCAGCTCGGACACCCCGATCGCGGTCGAACCGCACCCCGAACTCGGCCTGCGCCGCCGCCTGGCGGTCGGCATCCGGGCCGGCGCACAACCGCTCGGCACCATCTGGGTGCAGGAGGGCGCCCAGCCGCTGGCCGCCCACGCCGAGCAGGCCCTGGTCGGCGCCGCCCGGGTCGCGGCCGCCCAACTGGTGCGCCGCCGACGCGAGTTGTCCGCCGACGTCCGGCTCACCCAGACCCTGCTGACCGGACTGCTGGAGGGCTCCACCGGCCCCCAGTCGCTGGCCACCCACCTCGGCCTGGACCTGCGCCGCCCGGCCACCGTGCTCGCGTACGGGGCCCGCACCACCGAGGCGCTGCACCGCTCCGACGTCACCGGCCTGATCTCGGTGCACACCGCCGCCCGGCACCGCGCCGCACTGCTCGCCCCGATCGAGTCCCGGGTCTACGTGCTGCTGCCCGAGCTCCCGCCCGGCCTGCCGATGACCACCGTGCGCGACTGGGCGGCCGAGGTGGTCACCGCCGCCCGGGAGCTCCTCGGCGTCCCGCTGCGCGCCGCGATCGGCTCGACCGTCGACGGCCTGTCCCAGGTGCCGGACTCCCGCGCCCAGGCCGACCGCATCCTGGACGCGATGGGCCGCGGCGGGGTCGACCTCGACGTCGCGGCGCTGATCGACGTCCAGGCCGAGGTGCTGGTCAGCGAGGTGCTCGCACTGCTCCAGGACCGCACCGGCCTGCGCGACCCGCGGCTCACCGCGCTCACCGCGTACGACCGCCGCCATCACACCCGGCTCGCCGAGTCGGTGCTCGCCTGGCTGGACGCGCTCGGCGAGGTCCGGGTCGCCGCCGACGCCCTGCACATCCACCCCAACACCCTGCGCTACCGGGTGCGCCGCGCCGAGCAGTTGACCGGCATCGACCTCGCCCAGCCGCAGCAGCGGCTGCTGGCGATGCTGCAACTGCGGCTGCCCGCGGACGAGTAGTCCGCAGGCAGCCGTTCAGTTGACACTCCGTCAGGCCCCGTACCCCTGGCCGCGCTTGTGCTCGTTCAGCCGGCGCCACGGCCCGCTGATCGCCAGCTGGATGCCCGGCTCCTGGATGTTGGCGAAGAGGGTCCGGCCGTCGTCCGAGAAGGTCACCCCCGTGAACTCGCTGAACTCGGGCTTGGCCGCGCTGCCGATGTTCAGCTCGTTGCGGGCGATCGGGTAGACCAGCCCGTCCTCGGTGGCGCCGAACAGGTGCGAGATCCCGTTGCCGTCCTCGGCGATCACGATGCCGCCGTACGGCGAGACGGTGATGTTGTCCGGGCCGTCGTAGTTGTCGTGGTCGCCCAGGACGTCGTCGTTGACGCCCAGCAGCACCTTGAGGGTGATGGTGCGACGCGCCGGGTTGTAGAACCACACCTGGCCGTCGTGCTGCAGCGGGCTCTCCGAACGGGCGTAGCTGGAGACGAAGTAGAAGCCGCCGTCACCCCACCACATGCCCTCCAGCTTGCGGGCCCGGGTGACCTCGCCCTCCTTGAACTGCTTGCGCACCGAGACGGTCCGGGCGTCGCGGTCCTGCACCTTGACCCAGTCGGCGCCGTAGACGGTGCCGACCTTGGTGGCCCGGGAGAGGTCGTCGACGAACCTGCCCTGGGCGTCGAAGACCTTGAAGGCCTCCAGCACGCCGGCGTCGGCGGCGAGCTTGCGCAGCTGGTACCGGCCGTGCCGGAAGCCGGCCGGCGGGGTCCAGCGGAACAGCAGGCCGTTCGGGTTGGAGGCGTCCTCGGTGAGGTACACGTGACCGCGCTTGGGGTCCACCACCACGGCCTCGTGGGCGTACCGGCCGAAGGCCTTCACCGGCTGCGGGTCGCGGTTGTAGTCGTCGTCGAAGGGGTCGACCTCGAAGACGTAGCCGTGGTCCTTGGTGAAGCCGTTCTTGCCGGCCTTGTCCTCGGTCTCCTCGCCGGACAGCCAGGTGCCCCACGGGGTCACCCCGCCCGCGCAGTTGGTGGCGGTGCCGGCGATGCCGACCCACTGCTCGACCGAGCCGTCCCGCTTGGCGTGCACGATCGTGCAGCCGCCGGCCGCGCCCGGGTCGTAGACGTGCCCCTCGGTCAGCGGCACCGGGTGCGGCCAGTTGGCCCGGGCGCCGGACAGCTCGTGGTTGACCACCATCAGGTTGCCGCCGCGCTCGTCCTCGAAGGCGGACGTGCCGTCGTGGTTGCTCGGGGTGAACTCGCCGGTGCGCAGCCGGGTCTGCCCGGCCCGGTTGAGCACCTTGTACGAGAAGCCCGCGGGCAGCGAGAGCAGCCCGGCCGGGTCCGGCACCAGCGGGCCGTAGCCGATCGCGGCGCCGCCCGCCGCGTTGGTCCCGGCGGCACCGGCCGCGGCGGCGACCGGGGCCTCGCCGCCGACCGGCGCGGCGATCGCACCGGGGGCGCTGGCCAGCGCCTCGGCACCGCCGGCGATCAGCACGCCGGCCCCGACGAGGGTGGAACGGTTGACGAAGTCCCGACGGGACAGCGACATGGCAGCAACTCCTGGGGGGGTGTACGGGCGTCGAGGCAGGTCGTCGACGCCCAGCAGACTCCGCCGCAGGGGTGAACCCGGCATGACGCCCACCGCACGACGAGGCGACCATTTGCCAACCGATGACCGACACATGACCCGCGCTTTACCGAAGGCGGGCCGCCCGAGCGCGGATCAGCCCCGCCCGGTCCGCCACTGCTCCCAGGCCGCCAGCCACAGCTGCTCCACCAGCCGGTGCTCCTCCGGTGTGCCCGACCCGGCCGTCCCCGGCCGCTCCCGCCACAGCTGCTCCCAGGCCCGCTGCGCCGGCAGGCTCGCCACCTCGCTGGCGAACACGGTGTACCGGACCACCTCCTCGACCGCCGCCTCGCCCTGCGGCGTGCCGATCAGCCAGTGCGTCTGCTGGGACAGCCGGTTGAGGTGGTTGACCATCGAGGTCACCGCCGCCGCGGCCTCCTCCCGGGTCTCCGTGGCGAGCCGCATCTGCTGGCGCACCGCCGCCTCCCAGCGCACCGCGCAGACGTCCCCGCGCAGCCCGCGCGGCAGCCGCGGCGTCCGCCCGACCCGCACCTGCGCCTCGATCGCGGCGGCCTCCGCGATGCTCTGGGCGATCAGCTCCCGGTGCGCCTCCAGCCCCGCGACGGTCGGCAGTTCACGCTCCTCGACCGGGACGTAGCGGGCCCGCCGGGAGGCCAGGTCGCGCAGCAGCTCGGTGCGCCCGCGCAGGTAGCAGTCGAAGTCCCCGATCCCGGCGAGCTCCACCCCGCCGGGGGGCAGCCCGCGCCCGCACACCGTGACGGCCTGCCCGTCGACCCGCAACCGGACGGCCCACACCGGCCCGGCGGCCTCCGACCCAACGACCGACGCACCGCCCGGGGCCCCGCCACCCGCCGCCCCGCCGGGCACCGGCCGGTCCTCGTGCACCTCCACCGCGCAGGGCTCACCGTCCACGGTGATCCACTCCCGCAGCGTCCGCACCCGGCCCGGCCCGTCCCCCTCGTCCACGCCCAACTGCTCGTAGACGCGGTCCCGTTCGTCCTCGACCACGTCCTCCAGCTCGGGCAGCACCTCACAGCCGTCGGCCCCCGGCCGGTACGTCCGCACGGTCACGTACGGCCCGGCCGCGGTGGTCCAGTCACCGCACTGCACCTCGACCCAGCGCAGCTCACCGCCGCAGGTCTCGAAGGCCGCGAGCGCCTCGCCCCGGCCGGGCGGCCCGGCCACGCCGTACACCGGGAAGTCCACCGTGGCGAGGGTCCGGCGGGAGAAGTCCTCCTGGCCGGCGAAGCGCTCCGGCCCGCCCGACCGCTCCGGCCCCGACCGCTCGACGTTCCACTCCTGGGGCCTTCCGCCGCTCTCCCGCACCATCCTCTGCCGCACCCCCGAGTCCTCGCGCCCGCACCGCTGACGCCACTTTACGTGCCGGGAGCTGCCGGGTCATCAGCTCCGCTGCCGTACGGGGGCGGTGGCCGTGTCCGTCGGCCACGATGTCAGCAGCCCTCCCTACGCTGGCGGCATGACAGCACAGAACGACGCAGCCCAGCCCGCCTTCCCCGCCCGGATCAGCATCGTCACCCTCGGCGTCTCCGACCTCGACCGCAGCGCCCGGTTCTACCAGGACCTCGGCTGGCGGCGCTCCGCCGCCTCCAGCCCGGAGATCGTCTGGTTCCGCACCTCCGACTCGGTGCTGGGCCTCTTCCCCTCCGAGGAGCTGGCCGCCGACGCGGGCGTACCCGCGACCGGCGAACCCTCCTTCCGCGGCGTCACCCTGGCGGTGAACCTGGAGTCCCCCGCCCTGGTGGACGCCGCGCTGCGCACCGCGGTCGAGGCCGGCGCCGTGGTGGTCAAGCCGCCGGTCCCGACCAGCTGGGGCGGCTACTCCGGCTACTTCGAGGACCCGGACGGGCACCTGTGGGAGCTGGCCCACAACCCGTTCTTCCCCTTCACCGAGGACGGCTCGCTGGACCTCCCGTAGCCCGTCGTCCGTCCCTCCGCCGTCCTCGCCCGCCCCTCCTCAGCCCTTCCTCAGCGCCTCGTCAGCCCTTCGACCGGGCCTTGAAGGCCGCCTTTCGCGCCTCCTTGGCCAGCGCCCGGTCCGTGTGCAGCTCGCCGATCGCCTCCAGGACGTCCGCCGTGTACGGGTGGTCGACCCGCCACAGCTCACCGAACCACGACGCCGGGTCGCCCTTCACCGGCAGGTCGGTGATCAGCTCGCGCAGCAGCGCCGCGTCGCCGCCGCTGTCCAGCAGCTGGGCGGCGAAGGTGTCGACCACCGTCCACAGCGCCATCGTCCGCTCCGGCACCGGCACGTCCGTCGCGCCCAGCGCGGACAGCCAGGCCCGCACCGCACCGCCGAGCTCCGGGTCGTCCAGCACCTCCCGGGCGGCGGGCTCGGCGCCCGCCCCCAGCAGGTTCAGCGCCGAGACGCACAGCATCCGGCGCAGCGGACCGTACGCGTCGTCGCCGCGCGCCGCCGCCAGCAGCTCGCGCGCCGCCGGCTCCGGCTCCCGGCCGGCCACCCAAGCCCGCAGCTCCTCCTCCGGCAGCACGTTGGCCGCCTCGCACACCCCGCGCAGCAGCTCGGCGGCGTCCCCCTGGGCCAGCTCGCCGACCAGCGGGGCGTCGTAGCCGTCCTCCAGCAGCCACTGCCGGATGCCGTACTGGCCGAGCGGGGTGAGCCGGACCAGCCCGAAGCGGGCCGACTCCTCCTCGTCCAGCGGCGCCTCCCCGACGAGGGCGGGCTCCTCGCCCTCCTCCTCGTCGAACAGCTCCGGGTCGATCGGCCGGTACTCCAGCAGGCCCAGCTCGGCGAGGTCGCCCAGCATCGGGTCCAGCGCGACCATCACGTCGGTGATGTCGCCGAGCAGTTCCTCGCTCGGCTCCTCGCCCTCCGGCACCACCAGCAGCGCGGCGAGCACGCCCAGCGGCACCGTCTCGTTGCCCGGGTCGGCGAAGGCGGTGGTCTCGTACAGCACCTGGAGCGCCTCGTCGAGCAGCTCGGCGGCGGCGTCCCGGGCCTCCTCGACCTCGCTCAGGCCGTCCTCGTCGTCCTCGTCCGCGTCGTCCTGGTCCGCCTGGTCCGCCGACGCTTCCGCCGCCTCGTCCTGCTCCGGCAGCGAGTCCGCCTCCACCGCCAGTTCCCGGACGATCCCGGCGGCGGTCAGCCACAGCTCCAGGACGGTCTCCGCGTCCCCGCGCTCGGCGGGCTCCAGGTCCGGACCCGGGACGGCGACGTGCTCGCCCGCCTTGGTCGTGCCCAGCTCCACCAGGTCCAGGTCGCAGGCCAGCGACCAGGCCCGCAGCGCCTCGACCTCGGCCTCCTCCGGCACCTCGCCCTCGGCCGGGGCCAGCCCGAGCAGCCGGGCGACCGGCGCCCGGTCCTCCTGGACGAGGTCCCCGAACTCGTCCACCACCCGGTGCGGGGACGCCCAGCGGGCCAGCGCCAGCGCGTAGCCGAACATCGGCACGGCCTTCGCCTGCTCGGCCAGCTCCTGCTCCGCGGGCAGCTTCACCGGCGGCACCAGGATCGCCGCGTCGTCCAGGTCCTCGTCGTCCAGACCGTGCGCGGCGAACGCCCCGTAGAGGTCCTGGAGCTCCAGGTCCGCGGGCAGGACCGCCTCGGCCGCGCCCTCTCCGGCCGAAGCCCCCGCCCCCGTGTTCTTCCGACGTCGTCCGGCCATCGTCGTGTGCTCTCCCTCAGCCAGCGGTCAGCTCGAACAGCTCCGCGTGTCGATCTACCACCTCAGCGTATAGGCCGGGCACCCCCGATGCCCGGCCTCACAGGGCGCGCAAAGGGGCGCGCGCCGCTTCCACGCGCCCACCCCTTATCCTTCGCTTTGGCACCGCGCACAACCCCGCGCGGGCCACCGGGCAACGAAGCCCCTTCTCTCAGCTCACCCGCTCCACCAGGGAGCCCCGCACCGCGGCCACCACCACAGCGCCTCAGGACGGGCGCGCCGGCACACCCAGCCGACCCCGGTGGCGCCCGGCCACAGGAGACCCCTGCCATGGCGGACCTCTCCCCCGCCGGCTCCGTGCTGCGCACCGCGCAGCTCGACGGACGCCGACTGTCGGAGGCCCTGCTCCCCCTGGAGCTCGCGCCCCGCGCCCAGCTCCAGCTCGCCGCGATCAGCCGCTGGAACGCGCTGCGCGGCATACGCGTCGGCCTGGTCGCCGGCGCCCTGCTGCTGATGCTGATCGGTGCCAACCTGGCGACGCCGATCTACCCGCTCCTCCAGCAGCGCCTCGGCCTCGGACCGCTCGACACCACGATCCTCTTCACGATCTACGTGTTCGCGCTGCTCCCCGTACTGGCCGTGGTCGGCCACTGGTCCGACCACCTCGGCCGCCGCGCCCTGATCCTGCCCGCCGTCGCCCTGGCCGCCGCGGGCGACCTCGTCTTCGCCACCGCCGGCAGCTTCTGGCAGCTCGCGGTCGGCCGGGCCGTCCAGGGCATCGCCGTCGGCCTGTCCACCGGCGCAGCCGGGGCCGCCCTCGGCGACCTGCTGCCCGACCACCCGGCGCTGGCCCCCAAGCTCACCCTGGCCTGTTCCGCCGGAGGCGTCGCGCTCGGCCCGGTGGTCGGCGCCCTGCTCGCCGGCGGCTCGGACCCGCTGCTGACGCCCTTCCTGCTGCACGCCGTCGCCCTGCTGGCGCTCTGCGTGCCACTGGCCCTGGTCCACCCGCGGATGCCCGGCCGCAACCGCCCGCCGGCCTCCCCGCCCCGGATCACCACCCCGGCCCACCTGCGCCCGCAGCGCCTGCGGCTGCCGCGCACCGGCCGCCGCGAGTTCCTGCTCGCCGCCACCGCGGGCTTCATCTCGTACGGGGTCTTCGGCGTCTACCTGGCTCTCGCCCCTGCCTTCTCCGCCAAGCTGCTGCACACCCCCTCGCACCTGACCGGCGCGATCGTGGCCGCCCTGCTGCTCGGCTCCTCGGCCCTCGCCCAGCTGATCATCCCGCCGACCGCCGACCGTACGGTGATCGCCCTCGGCATGACCGGCCTGGCCGCCGGCCTGGGCCTGGTCGTCGCGGCCGGCTACACCGACACACCCGCGCTGCTCTTCATCGGCAGCGTCCTCGGCGGCGTCTGCCAGGGCGTCGCCTTCCGCTCCCTGTTCACCACCGCCGTCGCCGCGATGAACCCGGAACGCCGGGGCTCCGAACTGAGCTCCCTCTGGATCATCGTCTACCTCGGCAGCTCCGCCCCCGTCATCGCCGTCGGCGCCCTCGTCCAGACCTACGGCCTCCTCCCCGCCGTCAGCGGCTTCGCCACCCTCGCCGCCATCCTCTGCGCCGCCCTCGCCCTCACCATCGCCCGCAAACCCCGCCCGGCCTGACCCCGGCACTGAAAGCGCCGCTGCCCGGGACTTCCCCTCCGGAAGTCCCGGGCA
>NZ_JBHJWG010000051.1:0-69254 GCF_042266305.1 Kitasatospora sp. NPDC056076 | reverse complement strand
GCCGCTCGCCCCCTCAGCCGACCCGCTTCGCGACCCTCTGCTCGGCCTCCCGCAGGTGGCCCGCCTCGTCCCTGAGCCGGACTCCCGCCAGCCGGTAGAACTCGGGGCTCTCGTGCGTGGCCATCCGGTCGGAGAGGGCCGCCGCCAGCTCCCCCGCGACCTCCACCAGGTCGGCGAGCTCCCCGAGCATCACGGCGGCCTCCACCGCCGGGACCTTGTCCCGCCCCCGGTCCTTCGCCTTCGGCAGCGCGTTCTCCCGCAGCTGCCGCCGCGCCTCGTCGACCGCGTCGACCATCGCCCGTATCCCGCTGTCCATCCCGCTCCCCTCGCTCCGCCCGTTGTCCGTCCTCGGACATCCTCGGACATCCCCGACAGTGTCCCCCGCCGAACAAGATTCAAAAACCCGCCCGGTAGCACCCGAAGCCCACCTAGGCTGCTTACATGGCAACCTCCGACTCCCTCGCAACCGGCCAGCGCTCGCTCGGCGACCCCACCCTCGACTACCCCCTCTGGCCCCCGCTGACCTCGGGCTGCCCGCGCACCAGCACGGAGGACGTCTCCTACCCCGTCGAGGTCGACTACGCCTACGACAAGGCCGACCCGGCCGCCCTGTTCGCGCCCGTGCGGGCCCGCGCCGGCCTGGAGCGCTGGGCCCCGCTGCTGCCCCCGCTGCTCGCCCCCGGCCTCGGCGAGGGCGCCACCCCGCTGGTGGAGCTCGGGCCGGGCGTGTACGTCAAGGACGAGTCCCGCAACCCGACCTGGAGCCACAAGGACCGGCTGAACCGCTGCACCACCAGCGCCGCCGTCGGCGTCGGCGCGCCCGGCATCGCGGTGGCCTCCTCGGGCAACCACGGCGCCTCGGCCGCCGCGTACGCCGCCCGCGCCGGGCTGCCCTGCGTGGTGTTCACCGGCCCGGACACCCCGCCCGCCGTGGACGCCTTCCTCAACGCCTACGGCGCCGTGGTGCTGCCCGTCCCGTGGGAGTCCCGCTGGCCGCTGCTGCGCCAGGTGGTGGAGCGCTTCGGCCTGCACCCGGTCAGCAACCTGACCACCACCCACACCGGCCACGCCTTCGGCCCCGAGGGCTACAAGACCGTCGCGTACGAGATCTTCCAGGACGTCGGCGTGCCGAGCGCGGTGTTCGTCCCCACCGGGTACGGCGAACTGCTCTACGGCGTCTGGAAGGGCTTCACCGAGCTGCGCCGGCTGGGCCTGGCCGACCGGGTGCCGCGGATCTACGCCTGCGAGTCGGCGGCCTCCGGTCCGCTGCACCGGGCGATCGCCGAGGGCGCCCCGGCCGCGCACGTGACGGTCGGCCCGAGCAACGCGTACTCGATCGCCTCCCCGGTGAGCGGCTACCGGGGCGTGCTGGCGGTGAACGGGAGCGGCGGCGCCGCGCTGACCGTCGACGACCGCCAACTCGCCGACGCCCAGCGGGAGCTGTCCCGGGCCGGGCTGTGGGCCGAGCTGTCCGCGGCGGCCGGCCTGGCGGGGCTGCGCAGCCTCGGCGCCGAGGCCCCGGCGGACGGTCCGGTGGTCTGCGTCTCCACCTCCAGCGGGTTCAAGGACAAGGGCATGGGCAGCCGCCCGACCGCCCCGGTCACCCCGACCTGGGAGGAGGTCGAGCGCCGGCTGCGCACCGCCGGGATCACCGGCTAGCGCACGGGGGAACGAAGTCCGGACGAGCAAGGCCGGAAGCCTGCTGTTCGTCGGGACGTTCGCTGACGTAGGGTCGGCGTTCGCCCACGCACAGCAGGCTTGCTCCGCCCCACCGTCCCCGCACCAACTCCCCCGCGTCGAAGGGTAGTCCCGTGCTCCTTTCCCCCCGTCGTCTGCTGCCGCTGGCCGTCGCCGTCGCGGCGGTCCCGGTGCTCGCCCTCCCGGCGGTACCCTCCGCCGCCGCCTCGTACGGCACTCCGACGATCACCTTCTCGGCCGGCTACCTGTCCGGCGCGGTGGGCGCCACCGGCGACCCGACGGTGGGCGTCACGGTCGCCCAGAGCGGCGCCCCCGCCTCGGCGCTGACGGTCGCGGCCTCGGCCAGCACCAAGGCCTCGGTGGCCCGGACCGGCGACGTGACGGTGACCGGCGGCGGCGCCACCCGCACCCTGGCGGTCACCGCCCAGGGCGTCGGCTACACCGACCTGACCGTCAAGGTGACCGGCCTGGGCGGCAAGACCGCCACCCGGACCCTGCACTACGCCGCCTCGGCCGCCGTCCGCAACTCCGCCGCGAGCCGCTACCTGACCGGTTCCAGCGACGCCTCGGCCGCCGTGGACGCGGGCGGCGGCTACGTCCTGGTCGGCGACGACGAGTCCAACACCCTGCGGCTCTACGACCGCAACAACTCCGGTGCCCCGGTGCGCAGCTGGGACTTCAGCTCGGCGCTCGGCGTCAGCAAGGAGATCGACATCGAGGCCGCCGCGCGGGTCGGCGACACGATCTACTGGACGGGCTCGCTGGGCAACAACAAGGACGGCAAGGTCAAGCCCGACCGGCACACCCTGTTCACCACCAGGGTGACCGGCTCCGGCGCCGACACCCAGCTGTCGCTGACCGGCTCCTACCAGGGGCTGCGCGACGACCTGATCGCGTGGGACAGCGCCCACGGCGACCGCTACGGCTTCGCGGCTGGCGCCGCCGAGGGCCAGGCGCCCAAGCAGGTCGACGGGTTCAACGTCGAGGGCCTGGAGTTCGCCCCGGGCAGCTCCACCACGGCGTACGTCGGCTTCCGCGCCCCGCTGACCCCGGCGGTCACCGGCGGCCGGGCCCTGCTCGTGCCGGTCACCAACTTCTCGTCCCTGTTCGGCGGTTCGGGCACCCACGCGACCATCGGCGAGCCGATCGAGCTGGACCTCGGCGGGCTGTCCGTCCGCGACCTGCGCCGCAACGCCCTCGGCCAGTACGTGATCGTGGCGGGCTCCTGGGCGGCCGAGGACAACTCCGCCCCGTACGCGCTCTACCGCTGGGACGGCCGGCCGGGCTCCAAGCCGGTCAAGCTGCTCGACCTGCCCACCAGCGACGCCGGCGCCTGGGAGGCCGCCCCGGACCTGCCGGACCTCGACGCCCCGGGCGCTCGCGTCCAGCTGATCACCGACAACGGCTCCGCCGACCTCTACGGCGACGGCACGGACGCCAAGGACCTCACCCACCCGGAGTGGAAGAAGTCCCGCAGCACCTGGTTCACCCTGGGCTGACCCGGGGCCCGCGGACCGTCAGGCCTGCACCCCCGACCCCGCAGACCGGCCCCTCGGCCCCGCCAGGCCGAGGGGCCCTTCCGGCTCCGCTCACAGCTCGACCAGCACCTTCCCCCGGCTCGCCGAGCGGTCGACGTACAGGCTGCGGTAGGCGGCCGGGATGCTGTCGAAGCCCCGGTGGACGGTCTGCTGGTAGCGCAGTTCCCCGCTGCGGACCAGGGCGCCGAGGTCCCGGCGCAGCGCGGCCCAGTTCTCCTCGGTGAACCACTCCAGCGCGAAGATGCCGCGGATCACGGTGCGCGGGAACATGATCATCGGCAGCAGCCGGGGGCCGGCCCAGGCCCCGCCGACCTGGCTGCCCCACTGCCAGCAGACCGCGACCCGGCTGTCCACCGAGAGCATGCCGAAGACGGTGTCGGTGAGCGTGCCGCCGAGGCTGTCGAAGTAGCGGTCGATGCCGTCCGGGGCGAGCTGGGCGAGTTCCTTGGCCAGCCGCTCCGGGTCGTCCCCGTCGCGGTACTCCAGCACCGCGTCGAAGCCCAGCTCCCGCAGCCGGGCGGCCTTCGCCGGGGTCGCGGTGGTGCCGATCACCCGGGCGCCGCGGTGCCGGGCGAGCTGGCCGACCACCGAGCCGACCGCGCCGCTGGCCCCGCTGACCAGCACCGTCAGCCCGGGGCGCACGTCCAGGAACTTCTCCACCGTCCCCCAGGCGGCCATCCCGGGGCCGCCGAGCAGGCCGAGCGCGGTGGTGACCGGCAGCTGCTCGTCGTAGTCGGCGCGGTCCAGCCGCCGGAAGGCCGGGAAGACCATCGGGAAGGTGCCGGTCTGCCAGAGCCAGGAGGCACCGTTGCCGATCACGTGGCTGCGCCAGCCGCCGAAGCCCTGCACCAGGTCCCCGACGGCGAACCGCGCGGCGGGTCCGGCCCGCACCACCTCCATGATCGAGTCGGCGCCCATGTGGTCGCCGACCGGGGTGTCCAGCGCGATGCCCTGGAGGTACGGGTCGACCGACACCCAGCGCGTGCGCAGCAGCATCTCGTCCTCGGCGAGCCGGACGTCCACCTCCTCGACGACCTTCTCGTACATCCGGTCGACGTCCGGCACCCCGTCCACGTGCGCGCGGACGACCCACTTCTCGATCCGCACCTTCCCGGCGGTCAGCACGGATGCCGCGGTCCTCACGGATTCGTTCACGGACTGGCTCACGAGGTGACTCCAAACTGCCGGTCGTCGGGGCCGACCGGGTCGGTGATCAGGGTGGGCGGCGGAGCGTGGTCGTCCACCTCGGCGGTGAACGGCCGGCCGTCGTCGCGGCAGATGAACTGGACGACGTGCCGGCCGGCGGCGGCCGCGCGGATCAGCCCGCCGGTGGTCGCCCAGACGCCGGAGAGGTAGAAGTTGGCCAGGCCGGGCAGCCCGGGGCCGTTGCGCTTGATCTCCTCCTCCAGGGTCTCCCCGCCCTCCACGAAGGGCTGCCAGCCGAGCACCGTGCCGTCGTAGTTGCCGGTGTAGCGGACCTGGGTGAGCGGGGTGGAGACGTCCTTGACGGCCACCGCCTCCCGCAGCCCGGGGTGGTGGCCGTCCAGGAACTCGATGACGGCGTCCCGCACCCGGCGCTTCTCCCGCTGGTACTCCCGGCCCCGGCCGACCGGCAGGGTGTGCAGCTCCTCGCCGCGCCGCTGCCGGACGGCCTGTTCGGGGCCGGTGCTCAGGGCGCGCCAGGGCGCGATGTCGCAGAAGTAGCTGGCGTAGACGACGGTGGTCCCGGCGGGCGACAGCTCGGGGTAGTGCCGGCTGCGGAACTGGATGTTGATGCTGGGGTGCCGGATGCCGGTGAGCCGCGCCGCGAACTCCTCCTCCAGCAGGTAGGTGCTGCACGGGTCGCCCGCCGGGAACGGCGTGCGCAGGCCGAGGAAGACGGTGAGGTAGCCGGGGAAGACCATGCCCGGCTCGGTCAGCGTCTTCGTGTACAGCCGGCGGTAGGTGTCGTTCAGGTAGCGGCCCTTGAGCAGGTCGAGCATGGTGGTGCGGCCGTCGCAGGCGGCCACCACGACGTCCGCCCGCACCTCCCGCCCGTCGCTCAGCCGCACCCCGACGGCGGTGTCCCGCTCGACCAGGATCTCGGTGACCTTGGCGTTGTACGTGATCTCCCCGCCGAGCCGCCGGTAGCGCTGCTCGACCGAGCGCGCCAGCCCCAGCGAGCCGCCCTCCGGCACCCCGGCGGACTGCCCGGCGTGCGAGGCGAGTTGGAAGTACGTCGGCAGCACCGGGAAGTTGGGGTGCTTCTCGTACAGCACGAAGTTGAACGCCTCGCGCAGCAGCGGGCTGCGGAACCGCGCCGAGTAGTCGCTCATCAGCACCGAGATGGAGCGCCGGATCACGTTGACGTACGGCAGGAAGGAGGCGAGCATCCGCCAGCGCTCCCACCGGCCCATCAGCCCGACCGGCTTGAGGAAGGGGTAACGGGTCAGCGCCAGGCGGAACTTGCGCAGGCCCGCGCAGAACTGCCGGATCTGCCGGGCGTCCTCGGGCGCGAGGTCCAGCAGGTGGGCTTCCAGCCGGTCCGGGTCGGAGTAGAAGCGCACCGCCCGGCCGTCCCGGGTGCGCACCACGTTGAACACGTCGAAGTTGCGCATCCGCTTGCCCTGGAGGGCGCCGAGTTCGAGCCAGATCCGGTGCATCTCGTTGCCCGGACCGCTGCCCAGCAGCCAGCTGACGCAGCAGTCGAAGGTGAACTCGCCGCGGTCCCAGGCGGTGCAGCAGCCGCCGGGCAGTTCGTGCATCTCCAGGACCTGGCTGCGGTAGCCGTTCATCTGCGCGTAGCAGCCGGTGGACAGGCCGCCGAGGCCGCCGCCGATGATGACCATGCTCTGCCTGCCGCTCATTCGCCCGCTCCCCGGTCCGGTGCTCCGACGGTGGCCCGGTCGAGTTGCGGCAGCCGGCCCCACTTGCCCGGGTGCCAGGGTTCGCGGTCCTCGCTGGGCCAGGCCCGGAACGGTCGGCCGAGTTCCTGGCAGAGGTACTGGGCGGCGTAGCGGCCGCTGGTGGCGGCCCGGATCAGGCCGCCCAGCGAGGCCCACTGGCCGGCCATGGAGAAGCCGGCGAGGCCGGGCAGTCGCATCCGGTCCCGGTTGACCAGGCGGTTGGCGGTGTCCTCGGCCTCGGAGAAGGCCTGCCAGGCGAGGATGCTGCCGCGGGTGTTGCCGGTGAACCGCTCGGTGGTCACCGGCGAGGCGACGTCGACCAGTTCGATCCGGGCGCCGATCCCGGGGTGGACGCGGTCCAGGAACTCCCGGACGAACGCGGCGACTTCCTGCTTGCGCGCCCGGTAGGCGCGGCGGTCGCGGACCCGCAGCTCCTTCCAGGACCAGTAGTCGCTGAAGTAGGTGCAGTGCAGTACGGACTTGCCGGGCGGGGCGAAGCCCTCCGCGTAGTTCGAGCGCAGCTGCACCACCAGGCTCTGCTGGAGCGAGCCGGGCAGCCGGGCGGCGTCGGCCGGGCTCAACAGGTAGGTGGTGCAGTGCGGTTCGCCCGCCGGCAGCGGACCGTCCAGCCCGACGAAGGCGGAGACCACCGCCGGGTAGAGGTTGCCGGGTTTCTCCAGCAGCTCGCCGTAGAGCCGGTCGGTGACGGGGCTGGAGTAGCGGCCGCGCAGCAGCCGGTCGAGCACCGTCGGTCCGTCGCAGGCGGCCACCACGTGGTCGGCGAAGTACCGGGTGCCGTCGCGCAGTTCGACGCCGACGGCGCGGTCGTCCTCGATCAGGATCCGGTCCACCCGGCAGCGGTAGTCGATCACCCCGCCGAGCCGGGTGTACCGCTGCTCCACCGAGCGGGCCAGCCCGAGCGAACCGCCCTGGGGGAAGCCCGCGTTGCCGGTGTGGGCGGCCGCCAGGGTGTAGAGGTAGGGCAGCAGCGGGAAGCCGGCCGGCTCCTGGAGGAACATGGTGGGGAAGGCCCGGCGCAGCAAGGGGTCCTGGAAGCGTTCGGCGAAACGGCTCATCGGGGTGGCCGCGGTACGCCAGAACAGCCGGAAGGCGGGCAGCACGGTGCGCACGGTGCGCAGCCGTTCGGCGGTGCTGCGCAGCGGCGGCGGGGTGAGGTCCCAGGGCAGGTCGAGGGCGACGAAGCGGCGCAGGTCGCGGCAGAAGGCGCGGATCGGCGCGGCGTCGCCGGGGGCGAGGGCCAGCAGGTGGGCCTCCAGCCGGTCCGGGTCGGTGTGGAAGGTGACGGCCCGGCCGTGTTCGTCGACGACCCGGTTGAAGGTGTCGAAGTGGGTCACCGACTTGCCGTCCAGGGCGCCGAGTTCGCTCCAGACCTGGTGGGCGCCGGTGCCCTCGGCGGTGCCGATCAGCCAGTCGATGCAGTAGTCGAAGAGGTAGCCCTGCCGGGACCACGCGGTGCAGCAGCCGCCGGGCAGCACGTGCTTCTCCAGGATCCGGGTCTCCAGCCCGCTCATCTGCGCGTAGCAGCCGGTGGCGAGGCCGGCCAGGCCGGCCCCGATCACGATCACCCGGGGCGGGCCTGCGGCGGTCCGCTCCCGGCGGGGCCAGTGCGGCCCGCGGTCAGCGGCGGCCATCGGCGGTGCCTCCCGCCAGGACGGTGGCGGCCAGTTCGGCGTTGCGGGCGGCGAACTCGCCGTCCAGCATCTCGGCGTGGCTGCCGTGCCCGGCGTGCACGACGGTTCCGCCGGTGGAGGCGCCGTGCCAGGAGCCGGGTTCGCCGCCGGTGTGGACGGCGAGCCGGTCGCGCTCGCAGACCACGTCCAGCCGGGCCCGGACGGTGCCGGTGTTGGGGGTCCTGCTGCAGAACTCCAGGTAGTCCCGGGCCTGGTGCAGGGTCTCCTGGGCGACGATCCGGGAGCCGGTGTGGCGGTGCAGGTGGTTCTGGAGCTCCCGCTCGAAGACGGCCACGTGCTCCTCCCCCAGGTCGAAGGCGTCCAGGACCCGGTAGGCGTCCACCAGCAGCACCGATTCGACCGCGCGCCCGCGCCGCTCCAGCTCCTTGGCCACCTCGAAGGCGAGGTTGCCGCCGAGCGAGTAGCCGAGCAGCCGGTACGGTCCGGCCGGGTGCAGTTCCTCGACGAGGTCGGCGTAGCGCTCTGTCTTGTCGTCGCCGGTCAGGTAGTTGAAGGCGGCGATCCGGTGGCCGGGCAGGGCGGCGGCGAGCTGCCGGTAGACCAGTCCGTGGCCGCCCGCGGGCGGGAAGCAGAAGACCGTACGGCTCTCGGGCGCTTCGGTGTTGAACCACAGGTGGGGCTGGCCGCCGGCCACCTCGCCGGTGATGATCTGCTCGACGGTGCGGGCCATGCCGTGCAGGGTGGTGACCTTGAACAGCAGGCCGACCGGGATGCTGATGTTGAACTCGGTCCGGAGGTGGTGGATCAGCTCGATCAGTCGGATGGAGCTGCCGCCGAGCTCGAAGAAGTCGTGCTGGAGGCCGACTTCGGGCACCCCGAGCAGCTGCTGCCAGTGTGCGGCGACCCGCTGCTCGTAGAGGGTGACGGGCGGTTCGTGGCGCGCGCCGCCGGTGTCGACGGCGGGCTCGGGCAGGGCGGCGAGGTCGACCTTGCCGTTCGGGGTGAGCGGCAGGGCGGACAGTGCGGTGAGGTAGGAGGGGATCATCACGGTGGGCAGGTGCTCGGCGAGGTGGCGGCGCAGTTCTCGGCGGTCCAGCGTGACGCCCTCGGCGGGCACCAGGTAGGCGGCCAGGGCGGGTTCGCCCGCGCCGTCCCGGCTGACCGTCACGCAGGCCTCGGCGACCTCGGGCCGGGCGGTGAGGTGGGCCTCGATCTCGCCCGGCTCGATCCGGTGGCCGCGCACCTTGACCTGGTTGTCGATCCGGCCGAGCAGGTGGGCGGTGCCGGCGGTGTCCCAGCGGCCGAGGTCGCCGGTGCGGTAGAGCCGCCGGGGCGTGCCGTCCAGGTCCATGACCCGGAACCGCTGCTCGGTCTGGGCCGGGTCGTTCGGGTAGCCGGCCGCGACGCCCGCGCCGCCGATCCACAGTTCGCCGGGCACCCCGGCCGGGACGGGCTCGCCGTAGCGGTCCAGGACGTACAGCGCGCTGTTCGGGAAGGGCCGCCCGATCGGGACCATCCGGCCGGGTTCCAGTTCCTCGGCGTCACCCTCGTAGTAGCTGCTGTCCACGGTGGCCTCGGTCAGGCCGTAGGAGTTGACCAGTCGGGTGGCCGGGCCGCACAGGGCGCGCAGCCGGTGGTGTTCGGCGGCCTTCCAGGAGTCGGAGCCGACCACCAGCAGCCGCAGGAAGTCCAGCCGCAGGCCGTCGCGTTCGCAGTGCGCCAGCAGGGCGCGGGCCACGGCGGGGACGAACTCGCCGCAGTCCACGGCCTCTTCGCGCATCACCCGGTACAGCCGGGCGGTGTCGAAGAGCAGCTCGCGGTCGACCAGGACGAGCGTGCCGCCGGTGCCGAGGGCCCGGGCGAGGTCGCCGGTGAACACGTCGAAGGCGGTGCCGGCCATCTGGAGGTGCACCCGGGCCTCGGTGTCCAGGCGGTACTCGGCCCGCCAGCCCGCCGTGGCGGCGGCCAGCTGGCGGTGCTGGACCAGGACGCCCTTGGGCCGCCCGGTGGAGCCGGAGGTGTGGATCAGGTACGCGGGCCGGTCCGGGTCGGCGGCGGGCAGCGGCCCGGCGGCGGCCGCGGGCCGGTCCAGGTCGGCCGGGGTGACCGGCCGGGCGGGCAGGTCGGCCGCCTCCCGGTGCCGTTCGTCGACCACGACCAGGGTCGCGCCGGCGTCGGCCAGCTGGTGCGCCAGCCGGTCGGCCGGGTGCCCGGGGTCGAGCGGCAGGTAGGCGGCGCCGGCCCGCCAGACCGCCAGCAGGGTGGTGACCAGCTCGGGTGACTTGTCCAGGCAGACCGCGACCACCGAGCCCTCACCGGCGCCGAGTTCGCGCAGCCGGGCGGCGGCGCGCTGGGAGCGCCGGTCCAGTTCTCCGTAGCTCAGCCGCCGGACGCCGTCCCGGCCGGGGACGACCACCGCGACGGCCTCCGGGTGCTCGGCGGCTGCCTTGGCGATCAGCTCGGGCAGCGGCACGTCGTGGTCGATCCGCCGTCCGGCGCCGCTGAACTCCTCCAGCACGAGCCGCCGTTCGGCCTCGTCCAGGATCCGCAGCCGGCCGACCGGCTCGCCCGCCGGGGCCCGGGTCATGGCGTCCAGCAGATTGCGGTAGTGGGCGGCGAGGCGCTGGACGGTTCCGGGTTCGAAGAGGTCGGAGTTGTACTTGAACACGCAGTGGAAGCAGTTGTCCGCGCGGTCCTCGTAGGCGGACAGGGTGAGGTCGAACTGCCCCTCCTCCTCAGGCAGTTCGATGTACTCCAGGCGGTAGCCGAAGCGCTCCACGGCGACCTTGTGGGTGAGCAGGATGAACATCGCCTGGAACACCGCGGAGCGGCTCGGGTCGTGCTGGAGGCCGAGCCGCTCGACCAGCAGCGGGAAGGGGTACTCCTGGTTGTCCAGCCCGCCGAGGACGCTCTCCCGCACCCGGGCCAGCAGTTCGGCGACGGTCGGCTCCCCGGCCAGGCTCACGTGCAGCGGCAGCGGGTTGACGAAGTAGCCGTAGACCGAGGCGAACTCCTCCTGGGTGCGGCCGGTGACGGGACTGCCGACCACGATGTCCGGCTGGCCGGACCACCGGTGCAGCAGCAGGTAGTAGGCGCCGAGCAGCACCATGAACGGGGTGGCGCCGTTCGCCCGGGCCAACTCGTGCACCCGAGCGGTCAGTTCCTCGTCGATCCGGAAGAACTCGGAGGCCCCGTTGTGGGTCTGCACGGCCGGGCGGGGCTTGTCGGTGGGCAGGGCCAGCACCGGCATCCCGGCGGGCAGGTGGCCGCGCCAGTAGTCGAGCATCCGCTGTGCCTGCGGCCCGGCCAGGAAGCGGTTCTGGTGGTTGAGGAAGTCCAGGTAGCGGGCAGCCACCGGGGGCAGTTCGGGGGTGCGGCCGCGGCGCAGCGCCTGGTAGACCTCGAACAGCTCCTCGATGAAGGTGAAGGTGGAGATCGCGTCCGAGACGATGTGGTGCACGGCCTTCATCAGCACCCAGCGGTCCGGGCCGCGCCGGAACAGCCGCAGCCGCACCAGCGGGTCCTCGGCCAGGTCGTACGGCCGGCGGTACTCGCGGACGATCAGCGCGTGGATCTCCTCCCAGGGGCGGCCCTCGACGTCGAACAGCGCGGTGTCGGCGACGGCTTCGGCGCGGATCCGCTGGACGGGGCGGCCCTGCTCGGCGGTGAAGGCCGCGCGCAGTCCGGGGTGCCGGGCGACCAGGTGGGCGAAGGCGGTGAACATCAGGTCCGGGTCGAGTTCGGCGCGCACCTCGACCGCGCCGCCGATGTTGTACGCGAAGCCGTCCGGGTGGAGCTGGCGCAGGAACCACAGGGCCTGCTGGTTGTGGGTGAGCGGGTAGCGGGCCTCGTCGGTGTGGAGTTCGACCTCGGCCTGCTGCGGGCCGCCCTCGGCGGCGAGCTGCTCGGCCAGGCCGGCGGTGAGCAGCTCGACCAGGTCGGCCACGCTGCCGTTGCTGAGCAGCGCCACCACCGGGAGGGCGACGCCGAGTTCGCCGTGCACCCGGGCCCGCAGCTCCATGGCGAGCAGCGAGTCCAGGCCGTGGGCGCCGAGTCTGGTGTCCGGGGTGATCCGCTCGACGGCGGTGCGCAGCACGGCGGCGGCGGCCGCGCCGAACCGTTCGGCGACCAGCTGTCGGCGGGCCTGCGGGTCGGCGGCGCGGTAGCCGTCCAGGAAGCCGCCGGTCTCGGCCGGGGCCTGTGCGGCGGCGCCGGCCGCGAGCTCGGCGACCAACGGCGGCGGGGCGGGGTACCAGGCGAGGAAGGTGGGCCAGTCGACGACGGTGGCGACCAGCAGCTGGGCACGGTCCTGCCCGAGGACGCGTTCCAGGACGGCGGTGCCGGCCTCGGGGGGCAGCGAGCTCATGCCGCGGGCGTCGCGGTAGTGGGCGACCAGGCCGAGTTCCTCGATCATGCCGGTGGCCCAGGGGCCCCAGTCCAGGCTGAGCGCGGGCCGGCCCTGGGCCCGGCGGTGGTGGGCGAGGGCGTCCAGGAAGGCGTTGCCGGCCGCGTAGTTGGTCTGTCCGGCGGTGGTGAGCAGCGAGGCGACGGAGGCGAACAGCACGAAGTGGTCGAGCGGTTCGTCGGCGAGCAGCCGGTGCAGCAGGTGGGCGCCGGCCACTTTGGGGGCGTACCCGGCGTCGAAGGCGGGCCGGTCCATCTGCGCCAGCAGGGTGTCCCTGACCTGTCCGGCGAGGTGGAACACCCCGCGGATGGGCGGGAGTTGGCGCCGGTGGTGGTCGGCGAGCCAGGCCGCGAGGGCCGGTCCGTCGGTGACGTCCACGGTGGCGAGCAGCGGTTCGGCGCCGAGCGCCTCCAGTTCGCGCAGGAAGGCGATCCGCTCCCCGGCGGGTGTCGCGGGGTCGACGGCGTGCCAGTCGGCGCGCGGCGGCAGGGCGGTGCGGCCGACCAGGACCAGCCGCCGGGCGCCGCGCCGCACCAGGGTGCGGCAGAGCAGCCGGCCGAGCGCGCCGAGCCCGCCGGTGACCAGGTAGCAGCCGTCCGGGCGCAGCACCGGCGGCAGCGGCCGGGTGAGGCCCTCGGCGGGGCGCAGCCGGCTGATGAGCCGGCGGCCGGCCCGCAGGGCGAGTTCCTGCTCGGCCTCGGCCGGGCGGTCGCCCGGGCGGGCGGCGGCCGGGTCGGCGAGTTCGGCGAGCAGGTCCGCGGCCTGGTCGGCGGCCGGCCGGGCCGGGTCCAGGTCGATCAGGCTGCCGCGCTGGGCGACGAGTTCCTGTTGCCAGAGCACCCGGCCGATGCCCCAGGCGGGGGCGCCGAGCGGTTCGACCCGGTCCTGCGGGCCGGTGGCCTGGGTGCCGCGGGTGACGATGTGCAGCCGGCCGTCGGGGCGGGCGGCGGCCAGGGCCCGGGCGAGGGTGATCAGCGAGTAGGCGCCGTGGGTGGCGAGCCGGTCGAGCTGCCCGGGGTCGCCGGGGTCGAGGGCGTCCAGGGCGGGCAGGTCGAGGTTCCACAGGTGGACGACGGTCCGGTGGGCCGGGTCCAGCTCGGCGAACAGCCGCTGGAGGTCCTCGGCGGAGTCGGGCCGTACGGTCGTCCCGCCGTCCCCGGTGGCGTACGAGGGGCCGGGCCGGACGAGGTGGCAGCGGGCGCCGCGCCCGGCGGCCAGGGCGGCCAGCCGTTCGGCGAGGCCGCCGGCGTCGGCGAACAGCAGCAGGTCGCCGGTGGGGGCGTCGTGCGGCGCGGCCGGGGCGTCCTGCCAGGCGAGTTCGGTGAGCCAGCCGTCGATGGTGGCCAGGCCGACCGAGGCGGCCGCCCGGGCGACGTCGGCGACCTTGAAGCCGGTGATCCGCCCGAGCGGGGTGCCGTCCTCGGCGTACAGGGCGAGGTCGCCGACGAGTTCCTCGGCGCTCTCCCGGGTGACGGTGGCATGTGCCCAGATCGGGCGGTCGCCGACGGCGTCGAGCCGGACCTCCTCGATCGAGACGGGCAGCCGGACGCTGCCGTCCCCGGGAGCGTGCAGCCGGGTGGTGAGCAGGGTCTGGAAGCAGGCGTCGAGCAGCACCGGGTGGAGGTGGTGGTCGGCGGCGCCGGGGCCGAGCCGCTCGGTGGGGCGGATCCGGGCGAGCGCCTCGCCGGGCCCGGCCCAGACCTCGACGACGGCGCGGAAGGCCGGCCCGTAGTCGTAGCCGCGCTCGGCCAGCCGCCGGTAGCAGTCCGGGCCGTCGAGGTGCTGCCCGCGCTCGCGCAGCGCGTCGAGGTCGGCGGCGGGGCCGTAGGAGCGGCGCTGGCCGGTGCGGACCCGGCCGCCGGCGTGCACGGTGGGTTCGCCGCCGGCCGGGGTGGCGGCGATGGTGAAGCGGGCGTCCTCGGGGGCGTAGCCGAGCTGGACGGGCACGGGTTCGGTGTCGGAGAGGAACAGCGCCCGGTGCAGTTCGACCTCGGCCAGCACGACCTGGCTGCCGCCGGTCAGCGCGCGGACGGCCTGGGCGGCCATCTCCAGGTACCCGGCGGCGGGGAAGACCGCCCGGCCCTCGATCCGGTGGTCGTCCAGGTAGGGCAGCCGCTCGGGGTCGAGCGCGGTGGTCCAGGTGGGCTGGGCGGCGGCGGTGCGGCGGCCGAGCAGCGGGTGGTCGAGCTGCCCGAGCCGGACCCGCTCGACCGGCTTCGGCTCGGTCCAGTGGCGCTCGCGCCGCCACGGGTAGCCGGGCAGCGGCACCGGGCGCCCGGCCGGGTGCAGCGCGTGCCAGTCCAACTCGACGCCGAGGGTGTGGAGTTCGGCCAAGGTCCGGGCGACGCGCTCGGGTTCGTCCTGCTGCCGGCGGATCGACGGCAGGGTGTGCGCCTGCTCGGCGCACTCGCGGATCGCGTGGCCGAGCACGGGGTGCGGGCCGATCTCCAGGAAGAGCCGGTGCCCGTCCTCGGCCATCCGCTCGACGGCGGCCCGGAAGCGCACCGGGTGGCGGACGTTGTGCCACCAGTACCCGGCGTCCAGCTCGGGCCCCAGGGCGAGCCCCTCCCGGGCGGTGAGGTGGAGCGGCAGCCGGGCCCGCTGCGGCCTGATCCCGGCCAGGGCGGCGGTGAGTTCGGCCCGGATCGGGTCCATCCGCACGCTGTGGTAGGGCACTTCGACGTCCAGGAGGCGGGCGAAGACGCCCTGCCCTTCGAGCGCGGCGGCGAGTTCGCGCAGCGCCTCGGTGTCCCCGGCGAGGGTCACCGCGGAGGGGCTGTTGACGGCGCCGAGCGAGACCCGGTCGCGGTACGGGCGGATCCGGCGCTCCGCCTCGGCCTCCGGCAGGCCGACGGCGAGCATCGAGCCCGTCCCGGCCAGCCGCTGCTGGAGCGAGCTGCGGGCGAGCACCACCCGGACGGCGTCGGCCAGGTCGTAGACCCCGGCCTCGTGGAAGGCGGCGACCTCCCCGGTGCTGTGGCCCACCACCGCGTCGGGGTGCACGCCGTGGCTGCGCCAGAGCGCCGAGAGCCCCAGCTGGACGGCGAAGTTGGCGGGCTGGGCGAGCCAGGTCGCGGCCATCCGGGAGTCGGCCTCGTCCCGGCCGAGTTCGTCCAGCAGGGACCAGCCGGCCTGGGCGCGGATCTCGGCGTCCACGGCCCGGACGGCCTCCCGGTAGACCGGCTCGCTCTCGTACAGGCCCCGGCCCATGCCCCACCACTGCGGGCCCATCCCGGTGAACACCCAGGCCAGTCGGCGCTGTTGACGCTCCCGGGCCAGGCCCCGGACGACCCGGGGGTGGTCCTCGCCGCGTTCGTGGGCGGCCAGCGCCTCGGCCAGGTCGGCGGGCCCGGTGTGCACCACGGCGAGCCGCTCGGGCAGGTGTTCGCGGCGGTGCGCCAGGGTGTGGCCGAGGTCCGCCGGGCAGGTCCCGGCGGCGATCTCCCGCCGTACGGCGGCGGCGAGTTCGGGCAGTCCGGCGGCGTCCCGGGTGCTCAGCGGCAGCACCGTGACGGCCGGTCGCCGGGCGGGGGCGACCGGGGCGGGCGGCGGCGGTTCCTCCAGCAGGACGTGGGCGTTGGTGCCGCCGAAGCCGAAGGAGTTGACGCCGGCCCGGGCCGGCCCCTGGTGCTCGGGCCAGTCGACCGGGGCGGTCGGGATGTCGAAGGGCAGCGCGGCCAGGTCGATGGCCGGGTTGGGCCGCTCCAGGTTGAGGTGCGGCGGGATCCGGCGGTGCCGCAGGGCGAGCGCGGTCTTGATCAGTCCGGCGACCCCGGCGGCGGCCTCGGTGTGCCCGATGTTGGTCTTCACCGAGCCGACGTAGCAGCGCTCCCCCTCGCGGCGCCCGATGCCGAGCACCCGGCCGAGCGCGGCCGCCTCGATCGGGTCGCCGACCGGGGTGGAGGTGCCGTGCGCCTCGACGTACTGGAGGCTGCCGGGCAGCACCCCGGCGCCGGCGCAGACCCGTTCGATCAGGGCGGCCTGGGCGTCCGCGCTGGGGACGGTGATGCCGTTGGTGCGGCCGTCCTGGTTGACGCCGCTGCCGAGGATCACGGCGTGCACCGGGTCGCCGTCGCGCAGCGCGTCGGAGAGCCGCTTGAGCACCACCACACCGACCCCCTCGGCCCGCACGTAGCCGTCGGCGGCGGCGTCGAAGGCGCGCGAGCGGCCGTCGGCGGAGAGGAAGCCGCCCTTGGTCTCGGCGATCGTGTACTGCGGCGCCATGTGCAGCAGGGCGCCGCCGGCCAGGGCGAGTTCGGTCTCGCCGCGGAGCAGGCTCTGGCAGGCCAGGTGGACCGCGACCAGGGAGGAGCTGCACGCGGTGTCGATCGAGACGCTGGGGCCGCGGAAGTCGAAGCAGTGCGAGATCCGGTTGGACACCATCGTCATCATGGTGCCGGTGGCGGTGTGCGCGGCGATGGTGGTGAAGTCCAGGTCGGCGAACTGGAGGATCTTCCAGTCCAGCGTGAAGGCGCCCATGTAGACGCCGACGTCCCGCCCGGCCAGCGCGCCGGGGCGCAGCCCGCCGTCCTCCAGCGCCTCCCAGCTCACCTCCAGGAGCTTGCGCTGCTGCGGGTCCATGTGGGCGGCCTCGCGGGGGCTGATCCCGAAGAAGGCGGGGTCGAAGGTGTCGAAGCCGTCGATGTAGCCGCCCCGGCCGCCGATCAGCCGCCCCGGCTTGGCGCGGTCACGGCTGCCCAGGGTGCCGGTGTCGTACCGGTCGGCGGGGGTGTCGGTGAGACAGTCCCGGCCCTCGATCAGGTTGCGCCAGTAGGTCCGGTGGTCGTTGGCGTGTCCCGGCAGGCGGCAGCCGATGCCGGTGATCGCGATCCGTTCGCAGGGCACGGCGAAGGGCGAGGTGGTCATGGTCCAATCCGAGGGTGGTGGCGGGGACGGCACGGGGCACGGGCGGGGCGGCTGCCCGGGGACCGGTCGGAACGGGGGGCTGGTGGGAACGGGGCAAGGGGAACGGGGGCGGGTGGGAACGGGGCGGGAGGTCGACGAGCGGTGACGCGGGGGGCCGTTGGGGTCAGGCGGACTGCTCGGTGGTCTTCATCCGGCGCCAGGGGTGCAGCAGGGTGGCGCCGAGCTCTCCGGTGGTCGGGAACGCGGCCGGGTCGGTGAGGCCGACCGCTTCCGGGATCCGCCCGGGCCGCCAGGTGAAGCTCCCGAACACGTGGTCCCACAGCGACAGGTCGGAGGCGTAGTGGCCGGCTTCGGCGAGGTCGGTGCTGTGGTGCAGGCGGTGGAGTTCCGGGCCGGCCAGGACGTGGCCGAGCCAGCCGATCCGGACGTCGATGTTGGCGTGAACGAAATACCCCTGCGCCATCACGAATATTCCGACCACGAACACCGAATCCGCCGAGAATCCGATCATCGCCAGCAGGAGTTGGACCACGGACTGGGCGAACAGCACGTCCAGGAAATGGTTGACGCCGTTGTTGGCGACGTTCACCTTGTCCGGCACGTGGTGCACGCCGTGCAATCGCCAGAGCCAGCGGTTGCGGTGCGACCAGCGGTGCACCAGGTAGTCCCCGAGCGAGCCGATCAGCAGGGCGAGCGGGATCTCCAGCGCGAACGGCAGCGCCGGACGGGCCGGACCGAGCGCCACCACCAGGGTGGTCACCAGCCCCTGGGCCAGCCCGCCGCCCGCCATGCTCAGCACGAAGTACACGCCGTACCAGCGCAGTTCACGCCCGCTCGGGTGCCAGTCGGTCCGGTACGGGATCACCCGCTCCAGCACCGCCAGGTAGCAGATGACGGCGATCAGCACGAGCGGGGAGACCTGGTCGGGCGCCCAGTGGAAGCGCAGTGTCGCGACGGCAGTGCACAGCACCCCCAGGAGCAGCAGCGGATGGGCGAGCCGGCGTGCGATGGCTGACAGCACGCTCCCCCTAGTTCTTCGCGGACTAACGAATGGAAACGTCAGAGACTCTAGCGGGAGGCGCAGGCGGGGTCAGTCATTCGACGTGTTAACGCCATGAATAACCCGATCGGAGGAAGCTCCGCACACGAAGTTGACAAATCGGCGGCGTGAACAGGGCGCATTCGAGGGCGGGTCGGGTCGTGCCGGAGTGCGGCGCGCGCGATTCCCGTACGGTCCGGCGCCCACGCCCCCTCCGACGCCCACCACACGTCAGGGGCCGACGGGAGCGTCCGAGAGCGGGCCGGCGGGGCTCAGGAGCCGGCCAGCTCCGCCAACCGGTCGGCGGTCCGCGGCCCGTACCGCGCGAGGCGCTCACGCAGGCCGCGCAACTCGTGCCCGACCAGCGCGGGCAGCGCGGCCACCGGCACCGACTCCAGGGCGGGCGCCAGCAGGTCCACGGCCGTGCGCGGATCGTGCGCGCAGGCGTGGCAGTCGGCCGCCCGGACGGTGAACAGCAGCCGACTGGACGGCAGCTGGGTCGGCCCGAGCAGGCCGAGCGCGGTCTCGGTGGCCGCCAGCGCCCGCCGGGCCAGCCGGGGATCGTCCACCGCGGCGGCGAGGTCGCGCAGCGCGGCGGCCGCGGCGGACTCCACCCGCAGCCGCATCGAGGCGATGGACAGCCACGGCACGTCCGCCTCATCCCGGGCGTCGATGTGCTCCAGGTGCGCCCGGGCCAGCGCGATGTCGCGGACGGTGCCGCGCACGTCCCCGGTCAGGGCCCGGGCCCGGGCCCGGCTGATCCGGCCCATCGCCCCGGCCCAGGGCCGCCCGGGCGCGACCCGGTCGATCTCCCGGGCGTAGCCGAGCGCGGCCACCGGGTCGCCGTCCAGCCGGGCCAGGATGCTGAGGTCGCTGAGCGTGCCGACCTGGGTGGCCCGGTCCCCGGCCAGCCCGGCCCAGGTGAGCGCCCGGTCGAAGCAGGCCATGGCGGTGGCGTTGCGGCCGCCCTGCATCCGCAGGGCCCCGGCGGCGTGGGCGTGTTCGGCGGCCAGCCGGGCCAGCGGGCGGCGCTGGGCGGCGGGGGCGACGGCCAGCCGGGCGAGCACCACGTGCAGGGTGCGTTCGACGGCGGCGACCAGCCCGGCCAGTGCGCCGGTCTCGCCGGCCCGCAGCTGGGCGGCGAGCAGCCCGGCCAGGGCGTGCGCGGTGGCGGCGTCCAGCGGCGGCGCGGTGGCCGGGTCGGCGGCACGGAACTCCTCGCACAGGAGCGCGAGTTCCCCCGGCGGCGGGACGGCGCAGCCCTCGGCGTCGTGCAGCGGGCAGAGCAGTCCGTAGTCCGGCAGCCGGGCCGGGGCGAGCAGGACCGGTTCGACGGGAGTGGGCACGGCGGCGGACTCGGACCCGACCGGCACCCCGTCCGGCACCCCGCCGGGCAGCGGCGGCCGGAGCAGGCCGGGGGCGAAGGGGGCCGACAGCGGCAGCCCGGCGGTCTCGGCGCGCAGGCAGGCGGCCACCAACTCCCCTCTTGCATTGAGGAGTTCGTCGATCCGCTCGGCCATCCTGGGGGCGACCCGGCGGGAGCCGTGCTCGATCTTGCTGACCGCGGTGTGGTCGTAGCCGATCCCCGCGCCGAGCTGCGCCTGGGTGAGTCCGGCCCGGCGCCGCCAGTGCCGCAGCCGGGCGCCGAACTCCCGCCAGGCGCCCGCCTGCTGGACGTCCGGTGGCGAGGCCGGGGCCGAACGGTTCCGGTACACGGCTGTCCTCCCCCTGTACGCCCCCGACGCGGGGCCCTGGGACGAGTCCGACGAGGAGGACGGTACTCGATGGCTCCCCTCCCGTACATGAGGTGGTCTCAACCACTGACAGGAAAGCCCAGCTTGACGCGAAACGGCAGCCGCACCTTGACGGAATTTGCCAACCCTATGCAGAGCCTGCACCAGCCATTGACCCGGGCATGACGCCATGTGAGTGTTCGGGCACCCGAGCGCGGACGGCCCGCACGGCCGTCCCCCAGAAGCGGCCCGCGGTGCGCCCACCAGCCTTTCCCGTCCGCGGTCGAGGACCCCCACTCGCGAGGAGCCTCGATGCAACGCAGAGTTTCCCCAGGACGGTTGCTCACCACGGCGACCACCCTGACCGTACTGGCCGGCCTGATCGGCGCCACCGCCGGGGCGGCCACCGCCGCGCCCACCCCCTCCCCCGCGCCGCCCAGCGCCCTGGCCGCCGCCGTGAACGCCGCCGACGCGGCCGCCGCGGCCGGCACCGACGCCCTGGCCAAGGGACCGGGCGAGACCTACGAACGCAAGGCCGTCACCCCCTGGCTGAACGGCCTCTACTCGGTCTCGTACGAGCGCAGTTACCGCGGCCTGCCCGTGGTCGGCGGCGACGCCGTGGTGCTCGCCGACGGCAAGGGCACCGTGCGCGGCCTCCAGTCGGCCGCCACCGGGCCGGTCGGCGGCTCCATCACCCCGCAGATCAGCGCGGCGAACGCGGAGAAGACCGCGCGGACCAAGCTGCCCGTCGTCGACCAGGTCGAGTCCCGCCGCCTGGTCGTCCGGGTCAAGGACGGCGCCGGCCGGCTCGCCTGGGAGACCGTGCTCAAGGGCCGCACCGAGACCGCGCCCAGCCACCTGCACGTCTTCGTCGACGCCGCCACCGGCGAGGTCGTCGACAGCTACGACGACGTCGAGGCCGGCACCGTCAACAGCAAGTGGAACGGCCCCGGCCCGCTGACCATCAGCACCACCAACTCCGGCGGCTCGTACGCGCTGCGCGACCCGAGCCGGCCCGGCCTGTCCTGCTCCGACAACGACACCGGCCAGGTGTTCACCAAGTCCTCCGACTCCTGGGGCAACGGCAACCCGTCCAGCCGGGAGACCGGCTGCGGCGACGCCATGTGGGCGGCCCAGAAGGAATGGGACATGCTCCGCGACTGGCTCGGCCGCAACGGCCACGACGGCAACGGCGGCAGCTGGCCGATCAAGATGGGCCTCAACGACGTCAACGCCTACTGGGACGGCAGCTCCGTCTCGATCGGCCACAACCAGGCCGGCGAGTGGATAGCCGCCCAGGACGTCGTCGGCCACGAGTTCGGCCACGGCATCGACCAGTACACCCCCGGCGGCGCCAACAACGAGAACGGCCTCGGCGAGGGCACCGGCGACATCTTCGGCGCGCTCACCAAGGAGTACAACAACGAGCCCGCGCCGTACGACTACCCCGACTACCAGGTCGGCCGCGTGATCAACCTGGTCGGCCAGGGCCCGATCCGCAACCTCTACCAGCCCTCGCTGGTCAACAACGACCCGAACTGCTACTCCTCCTCGATCCCGAGCACCGAGGTGCACGCGGCCGCCGGACCGCTGAACCACTGGTTCTACCTGCTGTCCAACGGCTCCAACCCGGGCGGCGGCAAGCCCACCAGCCCGACCTGCAACAACTCCAGCGTCACCGGCATCGGCGTCAAGCAGGCCGGCCAGGTCTGGTACGGCGGCATGCTGCTCAAGACCAGCGGCATGACCTACAAGCGGTACCGCACCACCACCCTGACCGCGGCCAAGAACCTCGACCCGAGCTGCACCTTCTTCAACCGCACCAAGGCCGCCTGGGACGCCGTCAGCGTGCCCGCGCAGAGCGGTGACCCGACCTGCACGCCGTCCGGCAACAACGACTTCTCGCTCGCGCTCGGCCCCGCCGCCGGCTCCGTCCAGCCCGGCTCGTCGACCACCGCGACGGTCTCCACCGCCGTCACCTCGGGCACCGCGCAGACCGTCAGCCTGACGGCCACCGGCGCCCCGACCGGGGTCACCGCGACGGTCAGCCCGTCCTCCGTGCAGACCGGCGGGTCCGCGACGCTGACCCTGGCCGCCTCCTCCGGCGCCCCCGCCGGCACCTACGTGATCACCGTGACCGGCACCGCCGGCGCGGCCACCCACACCGCCCAGTACACCCTGACCGTCGGCGGCGGCGGCACGCCCGGCGGCCCCGCGCCGGACATCGACGTGGCCAAGATCCAGGCCGACCTGGCCCAGCTGAACACCATCGCCAACCAGAACGGCGGCAACCGCCGGGCGGGCAGCGCCGGCCACAGCCAGTCCCTGGCGTACATCAAGGGCAAGCTCCAGGCGGCCGGCTTCCAGGTCAGCGAGCAGACCTGCACCTCCTGCACCTACCAGTCCAACAACCTGGTCGCCGACTGGCCCGGCGGCCCGTCCGACCAGGTCACCATGCTCGGCGCCCACCTGGACAGCGTCTCGGCCGGCCCCGGCATCAACGACAACGGCTCCGGCTCCGCCGTCCTGCTGGAGAACGCCCTCGCGCTCGCCCAGCAGAACCCCACCCTCACCCGGCACGTCCGCTTCGCCTGGTGGACCGGTGAGGAGCAGGGCCTCCAGGGCTCCCAGTACTTCGTCGGCCAGCTGGGCTCCACCCAGCGCTCCGCGATCAAGGCCTACTACAACTTCGACATGGTCGGCTCGCCGAACGCCGGCTACTTCATCAACAACCTCACCGCCGCGGCCTCCGCGCCGATGAAGGCCTACTGGGACTCGCTCAACCTCCAGCCCGAGGAGAACGTCGAGGGCGTGGGCCGCTCCGACGACTACTCCTTCCAGCAGGCCGGCGTCCCGACCTCCGGCTACGCGGCCGGCGCCAGCGCCGTCAAGACCTCCGCGCAGGCCGCCAAGTGGGGCGGATCGGCCGGGCAGTCCTACGACTCCTGCTACCACCAGTCCTGCGACACCACCTCCAACGTCGACGCCACCGTGCTCAAGCGCAACGCCAACGGCGTGGCCTACACCATCTGGAAGACTTCGGTCGGCGGCACCACCCCGGCCAACGACTTCTCCGTCTCGGTGAACCCGGCCACCGCCACCGTCAAGCCCGGCGCCTCCGCCACGGCCACCGTCGCCACCGCCACCACCTCCGGCTCCGCCCAGACGGTCAACCTGACCGCCTCCGGCGCCCCGGCCGGTGTCACCGTCTCCTTCAACCCCTCCTCCGTCCAGTCCGGCGCCTCCGCCACCATGACCGTCGCCACCGCCACCAGCACCGCGGCCGGCACCTACAGCATCACCGTCACCGGAACCGGCTCCGCCACCCACACCACCAGCTTCACCCTGGTCGTCGGCAGCGGAACCCCCGAACCCGGCAACGCCTGGACCCCCGGCACCACCTACCAGGCCGGCGACGTCGTCACCTACAACGGCGTCAGCTACCGCTGCATCCAGGGCCACACCGCCCAGGTCGGCTGGGAACCGCCGATCGTCCCCGCCCTCTGGCAGCAGCTGTGACCCACCCGGGCCACCCTGCCTGACACCCCCAGAACCGCTGCGCCGCGATCCGTCGAGGGGGACGGACCGCGGCGCAGCCGCGTCCGCGGCCTGCGGGAGGCGGGGCCGGGCAGGGCCTTGCCTGCTGCATTGTCGGACCCGTGTGCTTCCGTGTACGGAGCAGCATCCGGCAGCCACCGGGCGGAGTGGCCGCCGACAACCGGACGCACGGACACAGGGCCCAGGGCACAGGGCACAGGAGGCACGATGACGGGCTGGGCGGGTGTGACCTGGGACAGCTGGCGGGACGCCGAGGAGATCCGCGCGCGCCTCGCCGCGGGCGCCGACCCGGAGGACTGGGGCTTCGGCCAGCGGCCCCTGCACCGGGCCGCGTCCTACGGGTCCCCCGAGGTGATCACCGAACTCGCGGGCCAGGTGGCGGACGTGGACGCGCCGCAGGACGGGACCACGGCGCTGTGGGAGGCCGTCCTCGCCGGCCGGCCGGACAACGCCCGCGCCCTGGCCGCCGCCGGGGCCGATCCCTGGCGCCCCCAGCTCGGCGGCTGGTCGCCCGGTCGGCTCGCGCTGGCCGGGCCGGTCCCCGACCTGTTCCCCGTCCCGGCCGGGGAGCCCGGGCTGACGGCGGCCGAGCAGGCCACCGCCCGGAACGCCCGCCGACTCCTCGCGAACCTCGGCGACTTCCACTACGAGGGCACCGGCCTCGCCTGCGTGGCCGGCATCGACGCCGCCGAGGCGGTCCGGCGGCTCTCCGGCGAGCCGGTGGGCGAGGAGTTCATGGCGGACTTCCTCGACGACCCGTACGACCACGACCAGGACGACAGCCTGCTCCTGGTCGGCGTCACGACCGTGCCCGGCGGCTGCATCGTCACCCAGCCCTGGGGCTACACCCCGTCCACCCCGGGCGTCATGGCCCGGCTGACGGCCGGCACCTTCGGCTACGGCATGTACGCCAATCCCAAGAGCGGGAACCAGGGCGGCATCCACCGCGACGGCGTCACGGAGGACTGGGACCTCCACCCCGGCGGCGGGCCCCTCCCCGGTCACACCCCCGAGGAGGTCCTCACCGGGTACCTCTACCACTACCAGGCGATCGCCTACGCCTGTGCCTTCGCCGGCCTGCACCCCACCGACGCCCGAGCCGTCACCGGGCCCGCCGACGTCTGGATACGCCTGCCCGCTCTGGACTACTGGAAGGACCCGACCGACCAGTGAGCGGACCGGTGGGCGAAGTGACCGGGTGTCACCGCGTGGCGACGCGGCTGACGTAGAGTCGGGCGCCGGGGCGGAACCGCCCTGCCCTTCGTCGGCCGAGTCGAGGAGAACCTGGTGACCACGGACACCGTGCCCGTGCCGGAACTGGCCCCCGAGGCCGTCGAGGAGTGGCGGGCGGAGGAGGCGGAACTGGTCGAGCTGCTCGCGCGGGCGCAGCGCGGCGTCGGCGGGATCGCCGCGTTCCGGCTCGGGCCGACGCCCACCGTGCTGGTGACCGATCCGGCCGCGGTGCAGCACGTGCTGGGACGCCACCCCGACCGGTACGTGAAGCGTTCGCACCGGGCCCGGATGCTGGTCGGCGACGGCGTGCTGTCCGCCACCGGGGAGGCCTGGAAGCGGCAACGGCGGCTGTTGCAGTCGCAGTTCACGGGCACCGGGATGCGCCGCTACGAGCAGCGGATCGCCGCCGCCGCACGCCGCACCGCCACACGCTGGGAGGGGTACCGGCGCAGCGGGGAGACCTTCGACGTGGCCGAGGAGATGCGCGGCTTCGCCCTGGACACCGTCTGGCGGGCGCTCACCGGGCTGCCGCTCGACGACCGCACGGACGCCGAACTGCGCTCGGTGGAACGGGTGGTGGCCGCGATGCCGACACTGCCGACCAACGCCGCCGACGCCCGGGACACCGTCGCCGAGGACCTCGCCCGGATCGACGCCGTCGCCCAGGCCGCGATCGACGCGGCCCGCGGCGCCGCCGACCTGCCGGAGCCGGGGGTGTTGCGCGTCCTGCTCGACGCCGCCGACCAACACCCCGAGTACACCGACCGGTTGATCCGCGACGAGCTGGTCACCCTGCTGGTCGCGGGCCACGAGACCACCGCCACCACGCTCACCTGGCTGTTCCTGCTGCTCGACGACAACCCCGGGGCCCGGCAGGCCGACCCCCACGCCCTGGTCAGCGAGACCCTCCGGCTCTACCCCTCCGCCTGGCTGCTCCCCCGGCACGCCGTCGAGGACGACGTGCTCGCCGGCCACCGCATCGCCGCCGGGACGGACGTGCTGGTCTGCCCCTACCTCACCCACCGCGACCCGGCCCTGTGGCCGGACCCGGAGCGCTTCGACCCCGCCCGCTTCGCCCCCGACGGCGCCCGTCCCGCCCAGCTCGGCGCCTACCTCCCCTTCGGCCTCGGCGCCCGCGCCTGCCTGGGCACCCAGTTCGCCCTCCGGGAGACCACCGCCCTGCTGGACCTCCTGCTCCCCCTCGGCCCCCTGGAGTTCCGCTCCCGCCCGACCGGGGCGGCCTACAGCATCACCGTTCGCCCGAACGGCCCGACCCCCGCCGCCTTCCGCCGGTAGGTCCCGCTCAACCGCCGGGTGGAGAGCGGCGGTTGGTTCTCCACCCGTCTGGGCTCAACGTCTCCACCCGGCGCCTCCACCCGACGTCCGAGGCCCCTCACCGCCCACCGGCCTACCGTCGAAGACATGACCGCGTTCACGCGCCGCACGGCCGCCGCCGGTGGCCTGTTGCTCTCCCTGGCCCTCCTGCCGACCGCCGTCGCGCCCTCGCCGGCCGAAGCCGCGCCCGCCGCCCTCTCCTGGGGCGCCTGCCCGGCGCCGACCCCGAACGCCAACGGCATCCCGTTCCCCCGCGACCCGCGCCAGCAGTGCGCGACGCTGCGCGTCCCCCGCGACTACCGGCACCCCGGCTCCGGCAGCATCTCGCTCACCGTCTCCCGGATCCGCACCGCCGACCCGGCCCACCGGCGCGGCGACCTCGTCGTGGTCCCCGGCGGCCCGGGCGGCTCCGGCCTCGACTACCCCGGGGCGGCCGTCGGCTTCCTGCCGCCCGAGGTCCTGCGCTCCTACGACCTGATCGGCTTCGACGAGCGGGGCGTCGGCAACAGCACGCCGGTGCACTGCGACCTGCCGGCCACCGACCGCGCCGCCCAGCTCAACTACCCGTTCCCGGCGCCCGACGGCTCGATCACCGCCAACCTGGCCTACGCCCGCCGGATCGCCGACACCTGCGCGGCCGCCGCCGGCCCGTACCTCGCCGACATCACCACCGCCAACTCGGCCCGCGACCTGGACCGGATCCGGGCCGCGCTCGGGCAGCGCCGGATCTCCTACCTGGGCACCTCCTACGCCACCTACCTGGGCCAGGTCTACGCCAGCCTGTTCCCCGCCGGCGCCGACCACGTGGTCCTGGACAGCACCGTGGCTCCCGGCGGCGAGCAGCAGGCGATCGGCCTGTTCAGCGAGGGCACCGAGGACGCCTTCCCGGCCCTGGCCCGCTACCTCGCCGACCGCGACGCGGCCCTCCACCTGGGCGCCACCCCCGGCGCCGTCCGGGCGAGCTACCTGCGGCTCGCCGCCGAACTCGACCGCGACCCCCTCGTCCTGTCGGACGGCCGGGTGCTGGACGGCGTCAAGCTGCGGGCCGTCACCTACTCCTCGCTGAACAACCCGCGCTACTACCCGCTGGCCGCCGCCGTCCTGGAGCGGGCCGCCACCCGGTCGACCTCGGTGTCGGACGGCGGCTCCGGCGGCAACCCGCTCCCCACCGTCATCCCGGACAACTTCGTCGCCGCCCAAGACGCGGTGATCTGCGGCGACTCCGCCTGGCCGCGCGACCCCGCCGGCTACGCCGCGCGCACCGCCGCCGACCGGCGGCGCTACCCCTTGACCGCCGGCATGTCCGGCAACGTCTGGCCGTGCGCCTTCTGGCACTACCGCCCCGAGGAGCCGCAGGTCCGCCCGAACGCCGACGGGCCGCGCGACATCCTGATGCTCCAGAACCGCTACGACCCCTCCACCCCGTACTCCGGAGCCCGCCGGACCCACGCGGCCTTCGGCCACCGCGCCGCCATGGTGACGGTCGACGCGACCGGCCACGGCGTCGACTTCACCGACCCCCTCGTCCGCGACCCGCTCACGACCTTCCTCCTCCACGACCGCCTCCCCGGCTGACGTGGCAGCGCCCCTCCCCCGGACCGACGAAGTCCAGGGGGAGGGGCGCTGCCACGCCGTGGGCAGGTGTCACAACCGGGCTCAGAAGCCGAAGACGTCCCCGGTGTACTTGGTCAGCGTGCTGCCGTTGGCGTAGGTGTGCGACCAGGTGACGGCGGTGGCGCCCCAGTTGCCCTGGGCGGTGGCGGTGACCGGGGCCTGCTGGGCCGTGGGCAGCCAGGTCGGGTGGACCAGCAGCTTGGCGAAGTCGCCGTTGACGCCGGCCAGTTCGCTGCAGGCGGCGGTCGGGTCGGCGACCGTGCCGGTGCCGGTGACGGTTAAGCCGGCGCCGGACTGCACGGCGGTACAGGACAGGTCCGCCGAGGTGGTGTTGCCGGCGGCGTCGGTCCTGGTCAGGTGGACCGAGCCGAGCTGCGTCGCGTCCGTGGTGAGGGCCTGGGCGGTGCCGGTGGTGAGGATCACCGTGGCCGCGCCGGCCGCGAGCAGGCCAGTGACCACCGTTGCGATGCGTCGCATGAGCAGTGCCTTTCCTTCGTGCTGCCCGGGCCATCCGTGCCCGGGCAGGCTGTGGGCACCACACAACCAGCCGGAGGTGCGCGAGGAGTGAAGATCACCCGAACTTCTATGTCAGGTTCACGCCAATCATTTCGGCCACCCCGCATGCGGTGCGGAACCGGTCGCTCCACCGCTTCCGCACCGCCGCCCCGGGGCCGCAGCCGAGCCGGTCAGTCGGTGCGTGTCTTCGGGTTCACCGTGCAGAAGTAGACCCGGCTGTTCTGCTTGTCGATGTAGAAGCTGCCCGTGTACTGGTTCTGCGTGACCGTCCGGTCGAACGATTCGCTGTGCAGCCACGCCGACTTGGTGTCGCCGAGCTCCCCGGCGAGCGCACCCGGCACGGGGCAGTCGATGCCCTGCTCCTTCCAGGTCCCGCCCCCGGTGATGCTCGCGAGCGTCGCAGGCTCGATGTGGACAACGCCGTCGAGGCTCACGTCAGTCGGCCCGGGCACCCCCGATCCGCTGTCCTTCCCCAGCGTCTGGCCGACCCACTTCGCCCCCGACAGCTCACCCAGTTGCGGAAACCGACGCTTCAACGGGTCGACATCGGTACGGATCTGCGCCGTGGTCGCCGTGGCGGTGGGTGTCGCCGGGACGCTCCGACGATCCTCGGATTCCGCCCGGGTCCGATCCGAAGCGCAGCCGGCGGCGAACAGCGCCACCGCGGACAGGAGGATCAGGGTTCGGGCACGACGGGAACGCCCGTTCAGCTGTACACGGTTCATCGGTTCATCATCCTCGTATCTCTCGCACGGTCGAAATCTCCTCGGTCGAACGACATCGAACGACGCGGGCAGGGCCTGCCCCGGCGAACTCATCCCCGGGGCAGGCCCTGCGTCCTCACGTCACCTGTTTCCCGACCCACCGCCCGAGATGGTGCTGCTACCGGGGCTACCGATGGTCCATGTGACGGTCGTCTCCAGACTCCCCCGTGTGGTGAAGGGCTTGGCCCAGCCCAGGGTCGCGAACCTGCCGTTCTCGTTGTCCGGGGTTCCGGTCGCGATGTCCGACATGTTCTTGTTGAAGTCGTACTGGTCCAGCGCATGGATGGTGACCTTCATGGTCACCTGATTCCCCTTCACACTGACATCGGCGCTACCCCAGACCCGGTGGTCGCCCAAGGCCTTCTGCCAGTTCTCGGTCGAGGGGTAGTGGTCCTTGGCACGAGCGGACACGTCGCGCCCCGTCATGCTGAAGGTCGTCCGGCCCGTTCGCAGGGCGATCTTCTCGGCCCAGTCCTTCGCGGAGTCCACTTCCTCGTCGACCAGCTTGTGGATCTCGTCGTCCTCCTCGTAGGCCTTCTTGTAGTCCACCGTGTAGTCGGCGCCGGACCCGTCGGAGTAGTGCATGTAAGCATCCGCCCCGTCCTTCACGTCACACCGGCTGACATGCATCCAACTGCAGTTCTGGGCCACGATGCCCTTCGTCCGCCAGCTCTTGTAGCTCTGCTTGTCCTTCTCCGTTGCCTTGACGGACGGGTCGTAGGGAAAATCGTTCCCGAAGTCGACCTTGGGCTCGTCCGCCCGGCCGACGTGGTACTTGTCGTCCGGCTGTCCCGCGTCGAGGGACGCCTGCGTGCCGGCCTTGTACATGTTGATGCAGTCGAAGCTCTCGGGCATCTTCATGCACCGCACATCCGGGTCGTAGAGCCCGGACCCGTCCGCTCGGTTCATCGGGTTGTTGTGCGCGTACGCGTAGGCGTTCCACTGCTGGGGATCCGCCTGTGCCAGAACGGGGTCCGGGCTGAGGAAGCGGCCGGTGCCGGGCTGGTACTGGCGGGCGCCCAGGGTGGTGAAGCCCGTCGAGTCGTCCCTCAATCCGTTGACGAAGCCCTTGTCGCCGCCCCAGGCGTTGCCGCTGCCGGAACCGCGGAGGACACCGAAGGGGTCGGTCCAGCGGCGGTTGACGTCGGTGGTGGCCGAGTCGATGGACAGGGTGCCGGTACCGTGGTGGTCGGCGAACTGGTAGGTCAGTTTGGTCGGTCCCTGGCGGACGAGGGTGACACCGCCGGGGAGGGCGTAGTAGCGGGTGCCGGTGCTGGTCTTGGAGCCGGTGTCGTAGGTGAGTTCGTCTCCGCCGCCGAGGTTGACGGTGACCTTGCCGGGGTTGCGGCGGATCAGCTGGTTGCCTTCGGCGTCGTAGACGTAGGACGTCGTGGCACTGCCCTGCTTCATCGTGGCGAGCTTGCCCTCGACGTCCCAGGTCATCTCCGCGCCGTTGGCGGCGTCCACCGCGTTCCAGGTGCGGGAGTCCCACTTCGGGGCCCAGCCGGGTGCGTACACCATGAACTTGCCGTCGTCCTGGACGACCGCGAAGTACTTGCTGTTCGGGCCGACCCACGACTGCGAGGACCACAGCGGAACCCGCTGCGGGTCGTAGACCACGAAGTTGCCGTCGTCCTGCATCGTCGCCCACGCACCCGGGTGGTTGGCCGTGTTCGTCGACCACGTCACCAGACCGGTCCGCAGCGAGGTCAGCACCAGGTTGCCGTCCGACTGCATGGTGAGCTGCACGCTGCTGGAGCGCACCGACTCGCCCGGGTTGAGCACGAAGCCCGCGCCCAGGGTCTTGTTCGCGCCCGGGTTGGCGATCTTCGTCGTGTTGCCCGCCGCGTCGTACTGGTAACTCCCCGGCGTGCTGCCGTTGTTCGGGAACGTCGACTTCACGGCCGACGGCGCATGCGGACCACCCGCACCCGTCCCCGTGTTGCGGCTCCCCGCGGCAGGCACGTCCTGACCGATCGTCAGGTCCTTCGACACATCGCCGGTCGGGTTGTGCATGACCAGCTTCGTCCGGTTGCCGACCGCGTCGTAGGTGTAGTCCTGCCAGTACGGCGCACTACCCCCCACCGTCGTCTTCGACGGAGCCGAAACCCCACTCGTAGGAGAGGAGTTGGCGCAGGACCCCTGGCCCGCCAGTGACGGGGTGGGCTGGTTGAGCTTCCCGGTGTCCGACCATGCCGTGGTCAGCCGGCCCAGGTAGTCGTACGTGAAGCACTGCAGGTCCGTCCGGTCCGGGCTGTTGTCCGGAATCGTCCGGAGCGCGGTGATCCGGCCCGCCGGGTCGTACGCGTAGGTGGTGTTCTGGACCGTGCCGGTGGTGGCCGTCTGCTTGTCCACGTACTGCGTCAGCAGCCGCCCCGTCGACTCGTCGTAGGTGTTCGTCGCGACGACCTGCGTCCCCCACGGATTCATCGTGGTCCGGGTGTTGCGCCCGTACGCGTCCCAGTCCGCCTGCCGCAGGTAGGTCGCCCCGGAGCCGCTGACGTCGTTGAGCTGTCCGTAGCTCTCGTAGTTGTAGCCGACGGCCTCCTTGGCGAGGTCGCCCGCTGCGGCCCGGGTGTCGCTGACCATGGATCCGGTGACCGGGTTGTAGGCGGCCGAGTACTCGAAGCTCACCTGCCCGGCCTGCCCGATCTCACTGCCCGGAAGGGAGATGCTGGTCCTGGTCGGGCGATAGGCCGTGTCGTACTCGCTCACGGACTTGGTGTAGGCCGCACCCCCGGCGCCACCCACGTACCGGGTCGAGCTGGCGATCTGGCCCTTCGCGACGGTGTCGTAGGTGTAGCCGGTCAGCTGGTTCCCCGGGGCCACCGATCCGTTGAACGTGCCGGTCTTGCGACCCAGCAGGTCGTAGGCGAAGGCCATGGTCTGCCCACGCGCGTCCGTGCTGGTGGCGAGTCGGCTCGCACCGTCGTAGGTTCGGGTCGAGACACCGGTGTCCGGGTCGTCGACCTTCACCTGACGACCGCGCTGGTCGTAGGTGTAACTCCAGGTGTTCCCGGCCGAGTCCGTCCGGGTCGCCGTCTGGCCGCCCGGCGTGTAGGTGTAGCCGGACACGTCGGCATCCGCCCGGTTGCCGGTGGCGGAAGACGTCCGGTACTGCCAGAGCTGGCTGGTCCGCCCGCGGGCGTCGGTGACCGTGCTGGTCGGCGTGGCTCCGGGCGGCGGCGAGACGTCGATCCGGTCAGCGCCGGGGTACGCCGTCGTCGTGGTGCTCTGCGGCTTGCCCAGCGCCACGAACTGGGCGCTCACCGCACGACCCAGACCGTCGAACCCCATGACGCTCTGGTTCGGGACCATCGCGCCGTCCGGGATCCAGCGCGTGGTGTTCGGCGCGTTGGTGTCCTCGTAGTACGTGTTGTTCTTCCGGTTCACCCTCCCCTGCGAGTCGTAGAACGTGTCCGTGACCATCCGGCCGTGGTAGGCCGAGATCGCCGGGTCGCCCTGCGTCTGCACCACCCGGCCCAGACCGTCCATGATCTGCGTCGCCGTACCGTAGGCAGTGCCGGTGGGGCGCAGCGACTTCGTCGTCACCGTGGACGGCATCGAGCCGCCGTTGACCGCGTAGTCGAACGTGAAGTTGGCACCTGCCGTGGTGTCCCGGCCGGGGATCCAGACGGCCTTCAGACGGCCCAGCCCGTCGTGGCTCTGGGTGACGGTGCGAGTGTTGGCATCCGTCGTGGTGAGCAGCAGGGCGCGGGCCGGGTTGTAGGTGGAAGTGCTCTCCCGACGGGTGCCCGCGTCCGGCGCACCGGCCGGGGCCGCGGATCCGGTGACCACCTTGTTCGGCAGCTCGCCCGGGTTGGCCGAGCTGTACGCCGTGGTCGTGACCGCGCCGTTCGGGTTGGCGCTGTCGGTGACCGTCGGGTCCGTCACCGAGGTGACCCGGCCGTACTGGTCGTACGTGCTCGCACTCGTGGCGACGTACTGCGCCGAGCCGTTGGCGTCGTAGCCGTTCAACACCTGACTGCCGGTGGCTTCGGCCTTGGTGCCGGCGGTGCCGAAGCCCTGGCCGTCGTAGAGCGTGCGCGTGTCGGAGACCGTGTTGGACGCGTTCGCGTCCGCGGTGCACGCGTTGGCGCCCGAGATGACGAACTGCTCGGAGACCAAGCCGGTCACCTGGGGGTTCGCGGCGCCCGCGTAGCGGTAGCGGGTGCAGAGGTCCGGGGTGCCGTCGGCCGAGCTCAGCGACGTGGTGACCCGGTTGTTGTTCCCGGCGTCCGTGGTCGACACCGTCGTGGTGGTGCGGGTGCCCGTGGTCGCCGCCGAGGTACTCACGGCTGTGGTCCTGGTGGCCGCGTACTGGGCGACCAGGTCCGGCAGGCCGGCGCGCTTGTGGGTGGCCGTCACCGCCGGGTTCTCGTAGGAGTTGACGGTGTACGAGAGCGGCGACCCTGCGGCGCTAGACGTGTCCGCGTACGCGTCCGTCTCCAGCACACGCCCGGTCAGCCATCCTTCGTCCGGGCGACTTCCGCTCTTGACCCCGGCCACCGTGGCCGCCCTGGGCTTGGCATCGGCCTTGAGGTCGCCGTTCATGCCCTGGTGGTAGCTGGTCGTGCTCTTCGCCTGGGGGCCGTCCTTGCCCGAGCCGGTCACGGTGGTGACGCTGGCGTAGCCGTGGAACTGGTCCCAGGTGCGATAGTCGGACTCGACCAGCGCGCTGTCGTTGCGGTGCCAGGCTGCCGGGCCGTAGGTGTAGGAGGTGGTCATCGGCACGGAGCCGGAGACGAGGTTGCCGTTCGGGTCGACGGTTACCGTGTCGACCGGGTAGCGCAGGAACCAGTCGTCCACCGTGGACTGCACACCGGTGTCGAACCACTTCACGTTGAAGCAGCTCATCGAGTTGCCATCGGCCGAGGACGGCATCCGCCCGGCCGTCCGCGAGCACGAGTCCTTGGTGTAGGACACCACGATCGTGCCACCGGTCTCGGTCGTGATCACCGCCATGCGCGGCCGGTTGTAACGCGGACGCGCCGGCACCAGGCCGTCGACCCGGTTGGGCAGCAGCAGGTCCGCGAAGGTCACCGCCGGAAGCGCCTGCTCGGCCTGCCCGTTGGCAGTGTCCTTGCCCGTCCGCTTCACCGACTGCAACCAGGCGATCGGCGCGTTCTCCGTCGCGTTCTGCGGCGTCTTGAACACGTGGGTCAGCTCGTACTTGTCCACCGGACGGTACGAACCGCCCGAGCGGATCGAGGTCGTGATCCCGTTCAGCCACTTCGTCGACCAGTACGTGGGACCGTAGTTGGTACAGGCACCACTGTCCTGGCACTGCTTGTCCATCGGGACGTCAGGCCAGTTGGCGGCGTTCGCCGCCGTACGCTGCGCCGGATCGCACGCCGCCGCGTCCGACACGCACCGCTCACCCGAGTCGAAGTCGACCCGCGCCGCGGACTGATAGGAGCCGCCCGCACCCAACTGGTCCGACAGCAACTGCCCGTAGGTGATCGCGGCCAGCACCCCGCCACGCGTGTACGCGGTGTTCGTACCCTTGCCACCGTTCTGCGCACCACCACGCGCGTACCAGTTGGTCTCGGGCGTGTACGCGTACGTGGTCAGATTCCCGTGCGCGTCGACCACGTAGTCGAGGTTCCAACGCCACGCGCTCTGGCACCACGAACCCTTGCCCTTCGACCCGTCGTAGCACGGGTCGCCCGGGTTCGGCGAGTACACCGGAACCGTCCACGCCGACTTGCTCTCCGGACCCGCCTTGCTCGGCGAACCGTCCGCCGCCGGAAGCTGGTTGAGCCCGAAGTAGTACACCGTCCCCGAGGTGTCCGTCACCTTCAGGTAGGAACCGTTCCAGGTGCCGTTGTTGGCACCCGTCAGGAACTCGACCTTCGTCCCGTCGTCGTCCTTCAGGCGCCACTTGCACCGCGACTGCTCGTCCGCCGCCGTCCCGGCGACGCACGACGAGTCCTCCGGCACCAGCTCACCCGCATGCCCGCCCAGCGACAGCGTCAGGTTCGGACCACCCCAACACTGATCGCCCGAACCAGGAATGCCCGCCTTGTCGCACGGGCGATAGGCACGCTCCACGAAGCCGGCGCCGAGGTCCCAGCCGTCACCGATCCAGGACGCCTGGGCGTTCGTCGACGCCGTCTTCCCGTCCACCGACGCCGAGTCGTAGCCGAGCGCCAGCGGTGGAGCGCCGCCGCCGAGGGCGGGCGGCACGGCGATCGGGTAGCTGTAGGTGAAGGAACCCGACGACCCTCCTGCCGCCCACGCCTGGCTGGGCGAGAACGGTGTCGCACTGTAGCTGCCCGTTCCGCTGGTGGGCGTCCCGTCCAGCGTCAGCAGGAGCTGTGGCGCCGCCGACGCCACTCCGGCGGACAGCGACTCAGCCCGCTGCCGGGCCGTCGCGGTGCCCGTGGCGGGCAGGTCCACATCCGCGACCAGCTGCTTCGCCCGCTCGTCGTAGTGCGAGGCCACCGGCGTCCGCACCTGACAGGCTGCGTCACCCGGGCTGGTCAACGCGCATTCGGGCAGGACCGACAGCTGGGCGCGGTGGGCGAAGTCCCCGCCGAACCCCACGGAGCCCAGGTCGATCCCAACCCTGACCTTGCCCACTTCCGCGCCGTCACTGCGCGAGAGGGCCACGACCGTCCGACTGTCCGCACCCTCTACCGTCCTGACCCGCACCGAGCCCGAGGCCGGAGTAGCGGCCGCATCGGCCGGCGCCAGCCAGACCGGAAGGTCACCCGCCTGCTTGGACGCCCCCTTGTCCAGACCCACCACCGCGCTACCGGCCACCGGCTTCGGTGCCGCCTTGGGCGGCACCCAGTTGGGCGAGCCGGTCTGCGGCGTCGAAGCCTTGGGCTTGTCCGCCGCTCCGGGGACCGAAACGGTCCTCGCCAACGGCGTGTTCGGCGGAGTCCAGATCCCGTCCTTGTCCCCACCCGACGGCGCCGAGAAGGCGGGCACCAACGGCGACAGGAGCGACCCCAGGACCGCCAGCGTGCTCACCAGTGCCAGTCGGGACCGGAACCGCCCGGGCGGTCCCTCCTCCCTGTCCGGCCCCCGCCGGAAGTGGACATGATCGATCAACATCCCTACCCCCTCACAGACTGACTGCCTGTCATCCGCAGAACACGCGCGAACGGATGACCCCGGCGGAGAGTAAAGGGCAAGCAAGACGCAGGTCTAGGGAATTGCTGATTCGACCATCACGTGACGCACATCATGGTCGGCTTGAATCGGAATCCGTCGGGCCAAATCGGGCACGAACACCGAAAACCCCAGTTGACTGCTCCTTTGCCGAGCACGGTAGTTTGTCCACGGTGACACCAGCGCCCGCCGACCAAGCGGCTCCACCGCTGCGACCAGCAGCATCAGGCCGTCACACCTCGCTGCGGGATACCCGGTGACCCGTTCCGCAGGAAGCCGGCCCTGCGGCAGGACACATCGGGCACGGCTTGCCTGTCGTGTACGTTCGTCACTTCTCCGGTCGAACCGGTCAAGGCGTGCGGCGCATCGGGCTGCCATTCGGCCATTGGCGGAAACAGGTGCCCCGTCCAGTGCAGTCCACACTCCCCGCAGGCGCGACCGGCCACCCCGCCGCCGGGTGCGGCTCACGCCTCCAGGCGCAGCGTCGGAGTGCCCGTGGTGCGGGTGAGGAAGTGCAGCAGGTGGGCGAAGCCGCGGACGTCGTCGATGGCCTTGTGGGTGTGCGGGACGTCGCCCAGCCAGTGCGGCGGCAGCTTCGGCGAGGCCAGGTCCGCCGGCGGGCGGCCGGTCAGGGCCGCCGTGTAGGTGCGTAGGCACAGCGCCGGCCCGTGGAAGAGGCGGTCCTCCTCGTACGGCCCCTGGTGCAGTCCGTACGGGGTGAACCGGCGCAGGTAGTAGTCGATCCACGTCCCGTCGAAGGAGACCGGCGCGGCGGCGAAGGCCCGCGGCCCGGGCAGTGACCGGACCCACTCCACGTACCCGGCCATCACCTGGGCGACCGGCTGCGGGTCTGCGGTCGCGGCCTCCCAGGTGCCCGGCTCGGAGTCGAACCACTCCTTGGTCCGCGGGTTCGGCGCCGCCCCGGGGAGCGGTTCGAGGACGGCCTCGAACTCGCCGAAGGTCCGCCCGTCCGTCGTCGTGGCGACGGAGGCGAAGGACCGCATCGAGTTGGCGCCGGCCCACGGGCCGTCCACCTCGATGTCCGTCACCACGTAGGTCCAGTCACTGGGTTCAGTCATGCTCCCGACGCTACCCGTGCTCTCCCGGCGCCCTGGCTCCGGCCGTCAGGTGTCCAGGGCGTGGCCGGTGGTCGCGTCGACGTGGGCCGGGACGGGGTCGTGGCGGTCGCCGACCGTGGGGGTGCCGGTGGGTTCGAACATCAGGATCGCGGCGCCGTCCGGGGCGGACGGCTTGTGCTCGGTGCCGCGCGGGACGGTGAAGACGGAGCCCTTCGGGAGCAGCACGGTGCGTTCGCCGGCGGGTTCGCGCAGGGAGATGCGGAGTTCGCCGTCGAGGACGAGGAAGAACTCGTCGGTGTCGCCGTGGGCGTGCCAGACGTGTTCGCCGTGGACCTTGGCGATCCGGACGTCGTAGTCGTTGACGCGGGTGACGATGCGGGGGCTCCACAGGGCGTCGAAGGAGGCCAGGGCCTGGCCCAGGGCGATGGGTCGGTTGCTCATGCGCCCATCCTGGGCCGCCCCGCCCGCCCGGCGTGAGTGCTAGACATGGCACATGTCGCAAGGATCCTCGCAGCCGCAACCACCGCAGCAGCCGCACCCCTCGACGGCCGGCCCGCACCGGGTGGTCGTGATCGTCGACGCCAACTCGAACCCCTTCGAACTCGGCTGCGCCACCGAAGTGTTCGGCCTGCGCAGGCCGGAGGTCGGCCGCGAGCTGTACGACTTCCGGCTCTGCTCCCCCGAGCCCAGCACCCTGATGCGGGACGGGTTCTTCACCCTCACCGGGGTCGCCGGCCTGGAGGCGGCCGACACGGCGGACACCCTGATCGTCCCGAACCGGCCCGACGTCGAGGTGCCGCGCCGCCCCGCCGTACTGGAGGCCGTCCGGCGGGCGCACGCGCGGGGCGCGCGGCTGGTCGGGTTCTGCAGCGGCGCCTTCACGATGGCCGAGGCCGGGGTCCTGGACGGGCGGCGGGCCACCGCGCACTGGCAGTGGGCGGACGACTTCCGGGCCCGCTTCCCGTCCGTCCGGCTCGAACCGGACGTGCTGTTCGTGGACGACGGCGACATCCTGACGGCCGCGGGCAGCGCGGCCGCGCTCGACCTGGGCCTGCACGTGGTACGCCGCGACCACGGTGCCGAGATCGCCAACGCGGTGAGCCGTCGGCTGGTCTTCGCGGCCCACCGCGACGGCGGGCAGCGGCAGTTCGTGGAACGGCCGGTGCCCGAGCGGACGGACGAGTCACTGGCGCCGCTGCTGGCCTGGGCGCAGGAACGGCTGGACGCACCGCTCACCGTCGCCGACCTGGCGGCGCGCGCGGCGGTCAGCCCGGCCACGCTGCACCGCCGCTTCCGCGCCCAGTTGGGCACCACACCGCTGGCCTGGCTCACCGGGGAACGGGTGGCCCTGGCCTGCCGGCTGATCGAGCGGGGCGAGTCCCGGATGGAGGTGGTCGCGCGCCGCAGCGGGCTGGGCACGGCCGCCAACCTGCGGGTGCTGGTGCGCCGGGAGACGGGCATCTCGCCGTCGGCCTACCGGCACCGGTTCGGGCCGGAGGCGTCCCCGCGGGCGGAGACCGCTCCGGCCCGGACACCACCTCCCGGGATACCACCTCCCGGGACGGCCGGCACCGGGCCAGCGGGCACCGACCCGCTCAGTCGGTGATCCCGGCGAGGAAGGCCGCGAGTGCGGCGTGCAGCGCCTCCGGCCGCTCCAGGTGCAGGTCGTGCCCGGTGCCGGGGATGCTGACGGCCATGGTGGCGGGGCCCCGCCGGAGCATCTCATCGGCCTCCGCCGCCGGGACGAACCCGGACTGGCCCAGGACGACCAGCGTGGGGCAGGCGATCCGCGCCCACTCCGCCAGGAAGGACCGCTGGGTGAGCTCCGTCAGCGAGTCCACCATCACGTCCCGGTCGAAGCGCGGCCACCAGCCGCCGTCGCGTTCCTCCAACCCGGCCGCCCAGCCCGCGCCGACCGGCCCGCCGCCGAGGAACTCGACGGCCGCCTCGCGGGCGGGGAAGGGCGTCGGCCAGGAGTCGAGCCAGTCGCCGACCTCCCCGGCCACGTCCGGGTCGGGCCCGCCCGGGCCGGCCTCGACGAGTACCAGCCCGCCGACGAGTCCGGGGTGCGCGGCGGCGGTCAGCATGGCCGTGTGCCCGCCCAGCGACTGCCCGGCCAGGACCGGCCGTCGCAGCCCCAACTGCTCGACGACGGCCACCACATCGGCGACGTAGGCGGCACGGGAGACCTCCGGCGGGCGGCGCTCGCTCGCGCCGTGTCCGCGCTGGTCGACCGCGACGACCCGGTGGCGGGTGCTCAACTCCGCTGCCACCGCGTCCCATTCACCCGCGTGCCCGGCCAGCCCGTGCAGCAGCACGACGGGCCGACCCGGCCCGGCCCAGTCCCGGCAGACGAGCCGGACACCGTCATGCGACACCAGCCGCTCGGACCATCCCACGTCGGGCCGCGCCACGCCGGTCCCTGCCTCGTCGGTCCGTGCCTCGTCGGTCGGTGCCACGTCGTCGTACCTCCAGCGAATCGGGCGGACCCCGATCATGTCGCAACGCCCCGTGCCGATCAACGGAGTTGCCCGTTCCGCAGCACCGGGCCCCGGCCGGCGCTCCGCCGGTGGACCAGCCAGCCGACCAGCACCACGAGGCCGGTCACCGGCCAGGTCGAGATGCTCAACGGGCCGGCCAGCAGAGGGTCGACGATGCGGCCCGAGACCTCGCGGGTCAGCGGCAGCGTGAACTCGTTGAGCGACAGGTGCGCCGCGACGGCCGCCCACACCGACCCGGTGGACAAGCGGATGGCGGCGATGACCGTACCCAGCAGCATGGCCGTCACCACGGCGACGGGTATGCCCAGCAGCACCGAATGGCCGGGGTAGCTCCCGCCGAGCGCCGTCATCGGGACGTGCCAGGCTCCCCAGATCGCGCCGCCGATCAGCAGGCCGCGGGTCCGTCCGTAGCGCAGCAACCGGGGCAACAGGTAGCCCTGCCAGCCGAGTTCCTCGCCGAAGTACAGCGGTACGGACACCAGCGCGCTCAGCACCAGCGGCACGACCGTGCCGGGCCCGGGCAGGTGCGCGGGGGCGTACCAGCCGGTGAGCGTGGCGACGGTCAGACCGGCCGCGGTGAGGCCGAGCGGAATCGTCAACGCGACGGCCACGGAGCGGAGTTCGTGCCGCCAGGGAGTGGACCGGGCGAGCCCGAGCAGCCGCAGGGCCTGGCGCGGGCCCCGGCCGCGCACGGTGAGGCCGAAGGCGGTCAGGGCCGGCACCAGCATCATCAGGACCATGCACACCGCCGCCAGCCGTGGCGTCCCCTGCGCGGCGCTCGTCCGGCGGAGGCCGTCCAGCCAGAGCGGGACCATGGTGATCCAGGCGCCGACGAAACTGATCGTCAGGAACAGCACCAGCTCGGAGCGCGAGCCGTCCGAAGTGTTCGTTCGTTTCATGGCCGTGACGCTACGAACCGCCAGGGGGCCGGGACGATCGTGCAGGCGCGTCGACCGATGGTGTAGCACGCTCCACTGCGCCGGGAACCCGAGGAGGGGAGACTGGCCGCCGTGAACGACACTTCGATGACGCGGGCGTCGCGGGCGGGCGCGGCGCGCTCGGCCCGTGCCGCCGGGTACTGCGCTGCCGTGTTCGCCCGGGGGCTGGCCCTGCTCGTACTGGTGCCCGTCCTCCTGTACTCGGCGGCGCTCTGCCTGGTCGGCGTGGGCCTGCTCGTCCTGCCGCCCGAACTCCGGCTGCTGCGGTGGCTCGCCGACGGCGAACGCGCCCTCCTGGGGCGGTGGACGGCGAACCCTCCGGCACCGGCCGGACCGCACCCGCACAGGCGCCTGGGGGCGGCCCTCTCCGATCCGGCGACCGGCCGTGACCTGCGCTGGGCGGCCGTCATGGCGGTCCTCGGCACCGCGCTCGGGCTGCTCGGCACGGCGCTGTTCCTGTTCCCGGCCGCCGTGCTCGCGCTCGTCGGCCTGTGGTGGCTGTTCCCGGCCGACGATCCGATCAGGCCGCTCCTCAACGTCCCGGTCGACAGCTGGGGGTCCGCGCTCTACGCCGGGGTCCCCCAGTTCCTGCTGAGCGCGCTGCTCGCCCTGTTCGGCCCGCCCCTGCTCGCCAGGACGGCGGCCGCGCTGAGCCGGTGGCTGCTCGCCCCCTCGGCCGCCGCGGTCCTCGCCGAGCGCGTGTCCACGCTGGACCGGACCCGTACCGGAGCGATCGCCGCGCACGGCGACGAGCTGCGCCGCATCGAGCGGGACCTGCACGACGGCACCCAGGCCCGGCTGGTCACCCTCGCCATGCAACTCGGGCTCGCCGAACGGACGCTCGGCTCCGACCCCGCCGCGGTGGGCCCGCTGCTGACCCGGGCCCGGGAGGGCGCCGAGGAGGCGATGGCCGAACTGCGCGACGTGCTGCGGTCCGTCTACCCGCCGGTCCTCGCCGACCGGGGCCTGGCCGGCGCGGTCTCGGCGGTCGTCGCCCGCTGCCCGGTGCCCGCCACCGTGGAGGTCGGTGAACTCGGGGACGTACCGGCCCAGATCGAGGTCGCCGTGTACTTCGCCGTCACCGAGGCGCTCACCAACGCGGCCAAGCACGCCGACGCCGGCGCCGTGACCGTCACCCTGGCCAGGACGGGCGCCACCCTGCGGGCGGAGATCACCGACGACGGCCGGGGCGGCGCGGCCGAGGACGGGCCCGACGGCGGCACCGGACCGCACGGCACCGGACCACGCACCGCCGGACCACGCGGAACCGGACTGCGCGGCATCCGGCAGCGCGTCGAGGCCGTCGACGGCGTCCTGCTGGTCCGGAGCCCGGCCGGCGGCCCCACCGTGATCACCGTGGAGTGCCCGTGCGCATCGTGATCGCCGAGGACAACGCGCTGCTCGCGCAGGGACTCACCGCGCTGCTGGAGGCCCTGGGGAACCAGGTGCTCGCCACCACCGGGGACGCCGAGTCCTTCCTGACGGCCGCCGTCACCCACCGGCCGGACGTGGCCGTGGTGGACGTCCGGCTCCCGCCCTCCTTCACCGACGAGGGCATCAGGGCCGCGCTGCACGCCCGGGAGCGCGTCCCCGGGCTGCCGATCCTCGTGCTCTCCCAGTACGTCGAGGACACCTACGCCCGGGAGCTGCTCGCCGACGGCACCGGCGTCGGCTACCTGCTCAAGGACCGGGTCGCCCGCGTCGACGACTTCCTCGACGCGCTCCACCGGGTCGCGGCCGGCGGCACGGCACTGGACCCGGACGTGGTCCGGCAGCTGCTCGCGACACCCACCGACCCGCTGTCCCGTCTCACCGAGCGCGAACGCGAGGTCCTCGCGCTGATGGCCCAGGGGTACGGCAACTCCGAGATCGCCGGTCGCCTCGTGGTCACCGAGCGGGCCGTGCACAAGCACGTCGGGAACATCTTCCTGAAACTCGACCTCCCGCCCGAGGACAGCGGCGACCGGCGCGTCCTCGCCGTCCTCACCCACCTCGGAGCCCCTCAGCGACCCTCAGCACCGGGCCCGGCGTCCGGGGTCGTGACCAGGTCCGACGGATCGGTGTTGGCCCCGCACAGCACCACGCAGACCTTCTCGCCGGGCTCGGGCCGGTAGCCGCCCGCCTGGCCGCCCAGCGCCGCGAGGGCGGTGGCGGCGCCGTGCTCGACGGCCACCCGGCGGTCGTCCCACAGGGCACGGCGCGCGCCGACGATCTCCTCGTCCGGCACCAACAGGCTCCGGACGCCGCCCAGTTGGGCGACACCCAACGCCGTGGCCGAGACCCGCCGGGCCCCGAGCGAGTCCGCGGCGACCGAGTCCACCGGCACGTCGACCGGACGGCCCGCCGCCAGCGCGGCGTTCAGCGCCCGGGAGTTCCCCGGCTCCACCGCGACCGTCCGCACGCCGTGCTCCCGGGCAGCGGTGGCGACCCCCGCGAACAGCCCGCCGCCGCCGACCGCGACCACCACGGTGTCCAGGCCCGGGATCCGGTCCCGGATCTCCTCCAGCAGCGTGCCCGCCCCGGCCGCGATCAGCGGGTGGTCGTAGGCGTGCGCCGCGAGCGCACCGCCGACCGCCGCGAACTCCGCGCAGGCCGCCTGGGCCTCCGCGTACTCCGAACCCACCAGCCGCACGTCGGCGCCGTAGCCGCGCAGCTTGGACACCTTCACCGCCGGCGCCGTGGCCGGCACGAACACCGTCGCCCGCACGCCCAGCTGCCGGGCCGCCCAGGCACACGCCAGCCCGGCGTTCCCGCCGGAGGCGATGGTCACCCCCGCGTCGGGCAGGGTGCCGGCCTCCCCGTGGGCCCGGAGGAAGTTCTGCGCACCACGGGCCTTGAACGACCCGGTGTGCTGCATGAACTCCAGCGCCAGCCACAGCTCACCGGGCTCCGTACGCTCCTCGACCGCCGCCAGGGCGACCGGGCGAACGTGCCCGGCGATCCGCTCCCCGGCGGCTTCGATGTCGCCATAGGTGAGTCCGCGCATGTCCCTGCTCCCTTGTCGTTCGACCGCCACACCGACCGCCACGTCGACCGCCCTCGACGCCCTGCGTCGCGACGCACGACTCGCACCCGGCTCCGGCCCACCCTAGATCACCAACCCCCGGGCCGGCCCGGCCCCCGTCGAGGTGGATCGTGAACGACGGAGGGCCCCGGCGATCGGCCGGGGCCCTCCGCATCGCGCAGCCGGAGTCGCCGGGTCAGGAGACGCGCTTCAGCTGCCAGGCGTTGTTGTTGAAGCTCGGGTTCGACCAGGCGACACAGCTGCTGGTGTAGTACGAGCCGGTCTGGACCCAGCCCGCCGGCGGGTAGGTGGTGCTGCAGGCCTGGACCACGGTGCCGACGGGCAGTCCGGTGAGCTGCTTCACCTGCTTGATGTTCGGGCTGAAGCTCTGCGTACCGCAACTGCTGCTGTAACCCCAACTCACATCGACAGAGCCGGCCGGGGTGAGAGTGCTTCCGCACATGGTCGTGACGTCGCCCGGGGCAGCCTGGGCGGGCGCCGCGGCCAGGGCCAACATCGCCGCAGTGCCGGCGATGGCCATACAGGTGGTACGGAGGCGAATCATGGGCGGTGGCTCCTTCTGATCGGGGGTGGCCGGTCAGGCCGTGGAGCTATTCCTATGGTTTGATCATCGGTTTCGGATAGCGACTTTCCGGCCTAAAGATCCACCGCGCAGACCTCCACCGAAAGCCTCACCCACCCGCCCTTGAGCCTCTCCGACAACTCCTCGACGCCGTCGTGCCCGCCGTGCTCGGGGCGAGCGTGGCGGGCACGCCGGGGCCGCTCAGTGGCGGTGGTGGTTGTCGGGTTGGGTCGGGTCGCCGGGGTGTTCCAATCCCTCGACCAGGGTGAGGCGTTGGGCCCGCTCGTGGTCCAGCCAGCGGACGAACTCCGCCCTTCGCGCGGCCTCCCGGAGGGCCGGGGTGGGGTCGGGGTTCTGCGGGACGGCCAGGGTGGCGAGGAGCATCGCCGTCCAGGGGCCGACGGTGACCCACTCGCCTGGCGGGGCCTCCCGAAGCGCCTCGGCGAGGGCCTCCGGGAGGGTGTCGGGGTCGGCTTCGAAGCCGCCGTCGGGGAGGGCGAGGTGCCAGCGGGTGGTCGGTGGGCGGGCGGTCACGGCGCGGTAGTGGGCGAGGTCGGCGGCGGACGGCTCGATGCCGGCGGTCACGGATGCGTAGACGGCACGGACGGCCGCGCTGCCCTCGTAGGCGGCCGCCGTGATGGAGCCGAGTTCGACGGCGGCCTGTTGGTCGAGGCGCGACGGACCGGGGGCGACGACCGGGAGGCCGCGTTCGGCGGCGACCGTCTCGCAGAGGGCCTCGGTCAGCAGCACCTGGGCGACCCACCGGGTGAGCTGGCGGTCCTCCGAACTGCCGGGCAGGGGAAGGGCGGTGGAGCGCGGGCCGCCCCGCAGGGCGGCGAGGCGGGCGTCGAGGGCGGTGCGCGGGAGGGGGCGTCCGTCGAGCAGGCCGAGGGTCATGCCTCCACCACCAGGGCGACGGTGGGGGCGTACTGGCAGCGGCCGAACCACATGACCTTGGCGAGGGCCCAGTACGCGCCGGGGTCGAGGGACTCGGGGGCGGTGACGGCGAAGTCGACGGTGACGGCCGAGTCGGCGGGGACGGCGAAGCCGCGCACCGGGTCGGCGACGGCCTCCCACGTCCCCCACGGGGAGACCAGTTGCAGCTCGCCGCGGATCTCGCCGCGGGTGCGGTTGGTGAGGGTGAGTCCGAGCAGGGCCCGGCCGCCGGGGGCCACCCGCAGGGTCTCGGTGGAGACGTCCACGGACAGCCCGGTGTCGCGGCCGGTCGTCGCCTTGGTGCCCTGGGCGGCCGTCCAGTCCTCCGGGGCCTCGCCGGGGACCGGCAGCAGCGCGGGGAGGTCGCCGATAGCGATGGTGACCACGTCCTCGACCGCCTGCCCGTCGTGCTCGATCCGGACGGCGGCGAAGTGCAGCCCGGGCCGGGCGTCGGCCGGCGGGGTGAGGGTGACCGGGAAGCGCAGGTGGCCGTCGGGGGCGAGCCGGTACGGGCGGCTGCCGAGGCTGGTCGCCCAGCCCTCCGGCGGCAGCACGACGGCCGTGCCCTCGACCGCGGCGTCCCGCAGCTGGGAGGAGAGGGCGACCGAGAGCGTCACCGGCTCCCCCGCCGTCCGCAGCAGCCCGGGTGAGGCGCCGACCGACACCGGCAGGTAGCCGAGCGGCGCCGGGCCCCGGTTGTGCAGCCAGTAGCGGGCATGGACGGGCTGGGCGGGTTCGGCGACCGGGCCGAGTACCGTACCCCCGGCCGTGCCCCCGGGCCGGGCCGAGACGCCGGGCGCGGCGAGCAGGGTGGTGATCGACGAGCCGGGCAGGTCCAGCTCGGCCGGGCCGAGGGGGCGCTCCAGCAGGTCGGCCGCCCGCAGGTCGGTCAGCCCGAGCGCACCGCCGAGTGCCGCCGTCCGGCCGAGGCCGGTGGATTCGACCAGCCGCACGGTCAGCTCGGGTCCGACGGGCGCCGCCGAGCCGTGGGCGATCGGGTTCCCGGTCGGCTTGAGCGCGCCGAGCAGCACCTCGCGCTGCGGTTCGACCCGCAGCCAGGACAGCGTGGCGGGCAGCGGGCCGTCCTGCGGCGCGGCCAGGATCCGCGCGTACAGCGGGTGGTTGAACTCCTGCCCCCGCGCGGGCAGTGCCTGCACCCGCCAGTCACCGTCACCGCCGACCAGGGCATAGCCGAACTCGTGGGTCCAGTGCTGGAGTTGGAAGGAGGCGCCGTCGGGCAGGGTGCGCCGGGGCGGGTCGATCCACACCCCGGACGGCCAGCCGGTGCAGGAGCGCATCAGCGACAGGTGCAGCGCGCCGGTGGTGTCCACCGCGAAGCCGGGCAGGCCGAAGCTGAGCAAGGCCACGGTGTGGTCAGCGAGTTCCTCCGACTCCGGAACCGGCTCCGACACCGGCTCCGACACCGTCATCGGGCAGACGGCGGTGATCCGGGCGTCGGCGAGGTCGTCCACCAGGGCCGACACATCGGCGACCACCAGGGCGGGCAGGGAGCGCAGGTCCCGCAGGTCCGCGTCGGGCCGCCACACCTCGGCCAGCGGTGTCAGCGCGGGCACCCACACCGCGCCGTGCGCCTTGAGCGCGGCCGCGTACTCCTCGCCCGCCCGGTCGATCAACTCCCGTGCCGCGTCGTTGACTTCCGGGCCGCCGACGACGATCCGGAAGTCCGGCAGGTTGGAGTCGACGTCCAGCCAGCCGTACCGCGCCCAGTCCGCCCCCGAGGTGGTGGCGGTGACGCCGACCCGGGCCAGCGCGACCAGCAGCGGGCGGGCGTCGGCGGCGTCGTCCAGGGTCGGGACGACCACCTCGGCCACGCCGAGCGCGCGCGAGCCGATGACCTCGCCGGAGGCCGAGGTGAGCTCCGCCCGCGCGGTGGCGCCCAGCCCGAACCAGGTGTTGGCCGGGTTGTCCAGCGTCCACGGCGCCTCCGCCGAGTCCACGTCCGGCATCGCGAAGCCGCGCCCGACGACCGCGCCGGCGACCTCGCTGACCGGCAGCCCGCCGGGGACGTCCACCGGGAAGCGCAGTCGCAGCAGCCGGTCGGCGCCGGAGTAGTCGACCGCCCTGGTGCGGCAGTCGACCCGGTCCAGCCCGCGCCACAGCGTGACCGTCTGCTCGTAGCGCAGGCCGTCGACCGTCCCCGCGATCACCAGCCGCTCGCCGAGCGGCCCGGTCTCGCGGCGCACGGAACCGGCGCGGTCCCCGGAGCCGACCACCGGCCCGCTCGGCACCAGGTGCCACGGGCCCTCGCCGAAGTCGGGGTGCTGCGGGTACTCCTCGTACACCCGCAGTTCGTTGCCGATCCGGCCCTCCTGGATCAACTCCCGCTCGTGCAGCAGGTCGTACACCGATCCGAGCCCGCCGCCGCGCGCCGGGTCGGCCGTCACCCGGTACCGCTCGTTGGCGATCACCACGCCGTCGGCCTCGGCCCACGCCGGGGCCGAGGGCTCCCCGGGCAGCAACCGCCAGGTGCGCCAGCCGAGCGCGGGCACGTCGGCCGCCAGGAACCGCAGCATGCCCCGGTCCACGGCGCTCGGCACGGCCGCGCCGGTGTCGTCCACGACCCGCACCGACCGTTCACCGGAGGGGAGTTCGACCGAGACCAGATCCGTCCGGTCGAAGGACAGCGTGTTGGTCACCACCAGAGCCGAGCCGACGCCCGCCGTGGAGATACCCGCCGAGCCGACGCCCGCCGTGGAGATGCCCACCGTGGAGATCCGCGCCGTCAGCGCGTCCAGCGCCGCGTCCCGGACCGCCGAGGCCAGGTCGTACGCCTCCCGCCAGCCGCCCAGCAGGTCCAGGTACACCTGGTCGGACTCGCTCCCCGTGATCGCGTCGTGGTGCGCCCCGTAGGCGAGTTGGCGCCACACCTTGTCGAGCGCGGCGGCCGGGTAGGCGCCGAGCCCGTTCACGACGGCCAGCGCGGCGAGCTTCTCCGCGTCCACCGCCGCGACCTCGCCCGCCCGTTGGGCCTGCTTGGTGTCGATGTAGGAGACGTCCTTGCCGGTGTACACCGGGTTCATGTCGCGGGTCTGCGGGCTGGGCCGGCGCCCGGTGGCGGCGAGTTCGGCCCGGACGGCGTCCAGGAAGTCGCGCGGGGTGGCGCAGACGAAGCGCGGCCACAGGTACTTCTCGGGCCAGGAGCGGTGGATCGCGGTGACCCACTTGTTCGGCGGGGTGTAGTCCGTGCCGACCGGCAGCAGCAGGTTCCTGGTCGCGCCGACCGGCTTGAGCTTGCGGTACAGCTCGTACACCGCCTGTTCGGCGGCGGGGAGGTCGGGCGAGGAGTCCATCCACCAGCCGGCCGAGTAGTGGTGCGGCATGTAGTGGGTGAGTACGCCCTCCCCGCCGGGCGCGATCCACTCGAACTCGCTGGGGAACTGCATCACCCGGGCGTCGTCCTTGCCCTGGCGGAAGTTCTTCTGGATCGGGCCCCACTGGTGGAACGGCCCGCGGGCCCACGCGCTGCCGGTGAGGCCGGCCGCGGCGAGGTGGCCGGGGAACTGCGGGTCGTGGCCGAACACGTCGAGCTGCCAGGCGGTCTGCGGGTCGCCGCCGAGGATGTCGCGCTGGTAGCCGATGCCGTGGACGATGTTGCGGATGGTCGTCTCGGCGCCGGTGAGGTTGGTGTTGGGCTCGTTGTAGGTGCCGCCGACGAGCTCGACCTGCCCGCGCTCCAGCAGCGTGCGGAGCACCGCGCGCCGCTCCGGGTGCTGGTCGAAGTACGGTTTCAGGTAGTCGACCTCGGCCAGCACGAACTTGTACACCGGGTCCCGCAGGGCCAGGTCGAGGTGGGCGTCGACGAGGGCGAAGCCGTTGCGCTCCCAGAGCGGCCGGGTGGTGGCGTCGGCGCCGAGCAGTTCCCACGGCGAGGTGTAGGCGGCCTGGGTGTTCCACCAGACCGGGTCGTAGTGGAAGTGGGAGACCAGGAACATCGTCCAGCCGGGCTCGGCGACCTCCACCACACCGCTCGCCTCACTGCCCACCACCCTTACCGTGACGGGAAGTTGCGCGCCGACGGACGCTCCGGTGATCTCCAGGGGGACGTCGACCAGCCCCGTGCCGGTCGCCTCGCCGCGGACGCCCGTCCCGCTGACGGTGATCGGGGCGGCCGGCCCCTCGACCGTCACCCGCAGGATCTGGCGCGGGGCGTCCTCGGGGCCGACGAACAGGTCGGTGCTCTCGACGGCGGTGATGGTGGTGACCGGCACGGGGGTGGTCCTTTCGGTACGGAGGCCTACGCGGTGACGCAGGCCTACCCGGTACGGAGATGCGGTGCGGACGCCTACTGGCCCCAGGCCTCGAACTCGTAGATCCGGGCGGCCGGATCGCCGTTCTGGGTGGGCTTGGTGACGACCAGCCGGACGTAGCGGGCGGTGGTGTCCACCGGGTGGGTGGTGGTGCCCGCGGTGTTGCCGGTCACGGTGGCGACGGTCGTCCACGGGTCGGTGCTCTTCACGCGGGTCTGGAGGGAGAAGTCCCGGGTGTTGTACGCGGCGCTCTCCCCGCCCGCCTGGGCGTGCCGGACCACGAACCTGTTCAGCTTCTTCGCCGAACCGAGGTCCACCTCCAGCCACTTGGCGGCCGTCAGCGTGCACCACTTGTCGCTCGTGCCGCCGTTGACGCTGCCGTTGACGGCCTTGGCCGGGCCCTCGTTGGCGTTGCACTGGCCGGAGGCGGTGGCGGGGCGGTTGAGCGCGAGGTCGGTCGAGCCGGTCGGCGGGGTGGCGCTCCAGCCCACGGTGGTCGAGGCGACGGCCGAGTGCCCGTAGGTGGTGGACACCGCCTCCACATCCAGCGTGGTGGCGGCCTCGGTGCCGGCCCGGTCCAACCGCCCGACGTAGTAGGCGTCGTTGGGGGTGGCCCCCAGGAAGGTCCGGCTGCCGTCCGGGTTGCGCCGGTACACCTCGTAGTGGTGGACGTTGCCGCCGGGGGCCGCCGTCCAGGACAGTCGCAGCGACTGGCTCGCGCCGGCCGTCACGTCGCTCGCACCGAGCACGGTCAGCCCGCTCGGCGCGGCCGGGCTCTCCACCGTGCCGTCGTAGAGGGCGACTTGGCCGACCCGCAGGTCGTAGGCCGGGTCGTTGCCGGTGACCTGGAGGGCGAGCTGGGCGATGGTGCGGCCGGCGTACCGGGAGAGGTCGAGGGTGTGCCGCTCCCAGCCCGTCCCGGCGTTGCTCCCGACGTCCACGGTGGTGAAGCTGCCCGGGGCGTCGGTGAAGGAGACGGCGGCCTTGAGCTTGGTCGGGCCGGCGGCCGGGGTCTTGACCACCAGGTCGAGCTTGGTGTTCGCGGCGACCGGCAGCCGGGTCTGGTAGAGCCGGACGGTGTTGGTGGCGTCCAGGGTGCCGGTCAGCCGCAGCGAGGAGCCGCCCTGGTAGGCGTCGGTGAAGTCGACGGACGGGCTGAGCCTGCTGCCGGTGGAGTCGACCACCCAGCGGTAGGTCGGCGGGACGTCCTGCAGCGAGAGGTTGTTCCACCCGCCGGTGGCGACCCGGGTGCCGGCCGCGTTGTAGAAGTCGCCCTGGCCGGTGTCGAAGTTGGTGACGAAGGGCTTGGCGGTGATCGGCGAGGACTCGGCGACGTAGCCCGCCAGGCCGGGCCATCCGGACGAGAGGTCGACCTTGGACGGGTCGTTGTTGGCGCCGACCCAGTAGCGGGTGTCCTTGGCGTAGAAGTCGGCCCGGTCGGTGGCGGACTTCCAGGTCCACTCGGGGCGGTAGAGGCCGAGCGAGGTGGTGTGCGGCTGCCCGGACGGGAAGAGGGTGTTCCAGTCGACGGAGGTGTTGTAGCCGTTCGCCTCGGTGTCGATACCCGAGTACAACTCGTACTCGCTGCGGCCGAGTTGCCGGGCCAGGGTGCGGGAGGAGTCCAGGCCGTCCTGGCTCCAGCCGAAGTTGAGGAACATCGAGTCCGAGGTTCTCTTCGAACCGTCCTGCAGGAAGGGTGAGTTGGCGGAGGTGAGGGCGTTCTGCCAGTCGACCGCACCGGAGGTGGTCATCGCGTCGTACCACATGAAGTCGGTTCCGCTCTGCGCCTTGGTGTACTGCATCAGGTTGCGCACCTCGCCGGCCAGGCCCGAATCCCCGCCGCCGGTCTCCTGGTTGATGAACCAGCCGTCGAAGCCGTAGTACTGGGCGGCCTGGGCGAGCTTGTCGGCGACGGGGTAGCGGTTGCCGGACTTCTGGACGAAGTCGCGCACCCACTGGAGCTGGCCGCCGTACGCGGCGGGCGGGAAGAAGACGGTGCCGTAGACCTTGACGCCGTTGCGGTGGGCGGCGTCGATCACCGTCGGGTTGGGCGCGAGGATCAGGCCCTCGCCGGCCGAGCCGCCCCAGAACACCAGCTTGTCGACGTACTGCCAGTAGCCGAAGGCATAGTAGTTGGGGTCGGCGGAGCCCTGGGAGGGGTTGTTGGAGGTGGGGCCGAAGGAGACCAGCGAGGCGATCTTCCCCTCGCCGGCGCGGGCGTTGGGGTTGGCGGCCAGGGCCGGGTCGCTGGTGCGGGGCTGGAGCGGGACGCGGGAGCGGTTGAACCGGGCGTCCGGGTCGGTGGCCGGATCCCAGCTGAGGATCGTGCTGGGGTACCAGTAGGAGGCGTACGGCTGGCTGCCCGGGCCGGCGGGTGCCGTGGGCAGCGGCGCGGCAGCCATGGGCGGCGGCGCGGCGGCCGTCACGGGTGCGGCCCAGGCGGAGGGCGTGGCGGTGAGTGCGGCCGTCGCGAGGACTGCGCTGAGCAGCAGGGGTAGGCGTCGTGACATGCGGGGGCTCCGATCGGGCGGAGGGGTGGGGGCGGGCCCGCCGTCGCGGACGGGGGCCGGCCGCATGCGGGCGTGCCGGTGCTGAACCGAGGGGGGCCGGAGGCCACAGGAACGGGCAGCAGGAGCGGACCCTCTCGGCGCAGCGAGGCTAAACCGGTTCAGAACGGGTGTCAACGACCCGGACAACAACCACCCGACGGAGTCAGGAACCGGCACCCGGAGGAGTAAGGGCCCGGCGCCCGGAGGAGTCAGGGCCCGGCACCGAGGGAGTCAGGAACCGCTGCCCGGCGGGGAGGTGGACTCCCGCACCGTCAGCCGGGGCGTCGGCATCTGGAGGTCCCGGTCGGGCCCGGCGCCGTCCAGGGCCTCCAGCAGGCTGCGCGCGACCTGCTCGCCGAGCGCGAAGGTGTCCCGGCTGAGCGCGGTCAGCGGCGGGTGGACGATCCGGGCGAGCACCGAGTCGTCGAAGGAGACGATGGACAGCTCCCCGGGCACCGAGACGCCCATCTCCCCCGCCACGCCCAGCCCGGCGACGGCCATCACGTCGCTGTCGTAGACGATCGCGGTGGGCCGCCCGGGCCGGGAGAGCAGGGTGCGGGTGGCCGCCGCGCCCTCGGCGTCGCTGAAGTCGGTGGGCACCGACAGCGCCTCCTCCAGCCCGAGCCGGCGCGAGGCGTCGCGCAGCGCGCGGATCCGGCGCTGGGTGTGCTGGAAGTGCGGCAGCCCGGCGAGGTGGGCGATCCGGCGGTGCCCGATGGCGGCCAGGTAGTCGACGATGGAGAGCATCGCCTCCCGGTCGTCGGCCCAGATCCGCAGCTGGTTGCCGCCCTTGCCGGGCCCGCCCAGGACGACGGCGGGCAGCCCGAGTTCGTCCAGGACGGGCAGCCGCGGGTCCTTGACCTGGAGGTCCACCACGATGAACCCGTCCACCCGGTGCTCGGAGGCCCAGCGCCGGTAGACCCCGATCTCGGCGGCGGTGTCCTCGACCACCATCAGGTGCAGGGCGACCGAGCTGGCCGAGAGCACGGCCTGGAGGCCGGAGAGCAGTTGGCTGAAGAACGGCTCGACGCCGATGGTGCGGGCCGGGCGGGCGATCACCAGGCCGACGGCGTCGGAGCGGGCGCCGCCGAGGGCGCGGGCGGCGCTGTGCGGGCGCCAGTTCATCTCCTCGGCGACCCGCAGGATCCGGTCCCTGGTCGCCTCGCTGACACCGGGGCGGCCGTTGAGCGCGAAGGAGACCGCGCCCTTGGAGACGCCGGCCTGGCGCGCGATGTCGGCGATCGTCGGTCTGCCCACAGGATCCGACTCCTCTCTTGACAGTCAAGTTTAGGCGGGAGCATAGTCCCTGCCAGAGCTAGACCGGTTTAGTTAAGCAGGTTCTGACACACCACCACCCATCCCAGAACCCCAGGAACACCGGGAGACCCTCATGCGAAGAATCTGGGCGGCACTGACCACCACGGCCCTCACCGCGGCGGCCCTCACCGGCTGCGGACTCGGCTCCGGAGACACCAAGAGCAGCGACAACGTGGCGAGTGCGGCCGCCACCGGTGAGGTCAAGGGCAAGGTCTCGATCCAGACCTGGGCGCTCAAGCCGAAGTTCACCGACTACATGCAGGGCGTGATCGACGGCTTCAAGAAGAAGTACCCCGGCGTCGAGGTCGACTGGCTGGACCAGCCCGGCGAGGGCTACTCCGACAAGGTACTCAGCCAGGCCGCCTCCGGCACCCTGCCCGACGTGGTCAACCTCCCGCCGGACTTCGCCTTCCCGCTGGCCAAGAAGGACGTCCTGCTGGACGTCGCCAAGGCCGACCCGAAGCTCGCGGACGAGTACGTGGCCGGCGGCGTGAGCGCCTACCGCTACCGCGGCTACCAGGGCACCTTCGGCTACCCCTGGTACCTCAACACCGATGTGAACTACTGGAGTTCCGACCTCCTGACGAAGGACGGGCTGGACCCGAAGAAGCCCCCGACCACCCTGGACGAGCTGATCGCCCAGGCCCGGGTGATGAAGGAGAAGTCCGGCGGCCAGGCCTACCTGATGAGCCGCAAGCCCGGCCTCGGCGACCTCTACAACATCGGCGTCAAGATCATGGCCGACGACGGCAAGTCCTTCACCTTCAACACCCCGGAGGCCGCCGCACTGCTCGACAAGTACCGCGACGCCTTCAAGGAGGGCCTGATGCCGAACGGGGTGCTCACCGACACCTACGCCGGCAACTCCAAGCTGTTCAGCGCCGGGACCGCGGCCTGGACCACCGGCGGCGGCAACTTCATCACCAGCCTCGCCACCGACAACCCCACCCTGGCGCCGAAGGTCGTCCCGTCCCCCGCGATGGGCACCCCGCCGCTGTACGTCCAGGGCCTGTCCATCCCGAAGAACACCAAGAACCCGGCCGCCGCGGTCGCCCTGGCCCGCTGGGTCACCAGCCCGGAGAACCAGGCCGCCTTCGCCCACCTGACCAGCGTCTTCCCGTCCACCAAGGCCTCCGCGAGCGACCCGTTCTTCAGCAAGAGCGACGGCACCAACGCGGGCGACGCCAAGGCGATCGCCTTCACCTCGCTCGCCAAGGCCGAGCTGATCCAGCCGGTCGAGGTGGACGACGCGATGGGCACCGTCGTCAAGCAGCAGTTCGCCCTCGCCATCAGCGGCCAGAGCAGCTCCCAGCAGGCCCTGGACACCGCCGTGGAGCAGTGCAACAAGCTGCTCAAGGGCTGATCCCCCGCCGCCGCGCGGCCTCACCGTCCCGGCGTCCCGACGAACCGCAGTCCCGTACCCCCTACCGGCGAAGCGGCGGGTCCTCCCCCACACCCGCCGCCCCGGGCCTCGCACACCCCCGGGGCCTGTACCACCCCGGGCCCCGGAAGGCCCAGCCCCAGGAAGGCATCCGCATGACCCACCGGCGCTGGTTCACTCCCTGGCTGCTCGCCGGCCCCGCGATACTCTGGCTGGCCGTCTTCAACCTCTGGCCGGCCGTCAACACGGTGATCCTCTCCTTCACCAACGCCAAGCCCATCGGCGGCGGCCGGTTCACCGGCCTGGAGAACTACGGCCGACTGCTGGACGACGCCCAGCTCGCCGACGCCCTGCTCAACAGCATCGTGTTCATGCTGGTCTGCCTCCCCCTGCTGACCGTCCTGCCACTGCTGCTCGCCCTGCTGGTGCAGCGCCGGATCCCCGGCATCACCTTCTTCCGCACCGCCTTCTACACCCCGGTGATCGCCTCCGCCGTCGTGGTGGCACTGATCTGGGGCTGGGTGCTGGACGACCGGGGCCTGGTCAACGGCCTGCTCCAGGAGGGCGGCCTGGCCGACTCCCCGGTCCCCTTCCTCACCGACCGCTGGCTGCTGCTGTTCAGCGCGATCGCCCTGACCGTCTGGAAGGGGCTCGGCTACTACATGGTGATCTACCTCTCCGCCCTCGCCAACGTCCCGCACGAGCTGCACGAGGCGGCGGCCGTGGACGGCGCGAGCCCGCTGCGCCGCTTCTGGCACATCACCCTGCCGGGGGTGCGCCCGACCATGGTGCTCATCTCCGCACTCATCTCGGTGAGTTCGCTGCGCGTCTTCTCCGAGTTGTACGTGCTCTCCAACGGACTGGGCGGCCCCGGCGGCCGCGACATGTCGGTGGTGATGCTGATCCAGATGTACAGCCGCGGCTTCAACGGCCACCTGGGCTACGCCTCCGCGCTCAGCCTGCTGCTGTTCGTCGTCACCCTCGGCCCGATGCTGTTCCTGCTGCGGCTGAACCGGAAGGCGGCCTGAACCGTGACCACCGCGACCACCGACCCCCGCCGCAAGCCCGACCCGAGCGCCGAGGGGGGCAGGAGGACCAAGGGGGCCAAGGAGGCCAAGGGCGGCGCCCGCGGCTTCAACACCCCCTCCCGCGCCCGGACCGCCTCCCGTTACCTGCTCCTGCTGCTCGTCCTGCTGCTGGTGATCGGCCCCTTCCTCTGGCAGCTGTCCACCGCCCTCAAGGGCCCCACCGAGGACGTCTACACCCGCACCCCGAGCTTCCTGCCCGACCAGCCCACCCTGGGCAACTTCGGCAAGGTCGCCGACACCATCCCGGTGTGGACGTACGCCCTCAACTCGCTGACCGTCGCGGCCGTCTGCATCGCCGGCAACGTGGTCGGCTGCACCCTGGCCGGCTACGCCCTGGCCCGACTGCGCTTCCGCGGCGCCCGGCTGCTCCTCGGCCTCTTCCTGGCCACCCTGGTGCTGCCCGGCGAGGTCACCATCGTCTCCCAGTACGTGCTGGTGCGCGGCCTCGGCCTGGCCGACAGCCTGGCCGGGGTGGCCCTGCCCGGGGCGATCGCGATGCTCAACGTGCTGCTGATGCGCACCGCCTTCGCCGCCGTACCGGCCGAACTCGACCAGGCGGCGCTGGTGGACGGCGCCAGCGTCTGGCAGCGGCTGTGGTACATCGGCCTGCCGAACGTGCGCGGCATGCTCAGCGTGATCGTCATCTTCACCTTCATCGGCGCCTGGGACGACTTCCTCTGGCCGCTGATCGTGCTCAACGACCCGCAGAAGTACACCCTGACCGTCGGGCTCCAGTACCTCAACGGCACCTTCTCCGCCAATCCCCGGCTGATCGCGGCCGGCACCATGATCGCGTTCCTGCCGATCGTCGTGGTGTTCGCCGTCTGCCAGCGCTTCTTCTTCCAGGGCGTCGAGGAGGGAGCCGTCAAGGGCTGAGCCCCCGAGGACGAGAACACCGTCCGTACGCCCCGACCCAGTTGAGGTAGCCCACCCGTGACCACCCTGACCACCGTTTCCACCGATTCCGCCGCTTCCACCACCCCGCAGGCCCCGCGCTTCGGCGTCAACTACACCCCCAGCAAGGGCTGGTTCCACCACTGGCTCGACTTCGACCTGGACGCCGTGCGCGCCGACTTCGACTCCGTCGCCGCCCTCGGCCTGGACCACGTCCGGGTCTTCCCGCTCTGGCCGCTGTTCCAGCCCAACCGCACCCTGATCCGCCCGCGCGCCGTCGAACAGCTGACCGCGCTCGTGGACGCGGCCGGCGAACGCGGCCTGGACGTCGCGGTGGACGGCCTCCAGGGCCACCTGTCCAGCTTCGACTTCCTGCCCGCCTGGACGCAGACCTGGCACCGCCGCAACCTGTTCACCGACCCCGAGGTCCTGGACGGCCAGGCCGCCTACCTGCGCACCCTCGCCGGGGCCCTGCGCGAACGCCCGAACTTCCTCGGGATGACGCTCGGCAACGAGATCAACCAGTTCTCCGGCGCCCCGCACCCCGACCCCGACCGCTGCACCCCCGCCGAGGCGGAGGCCTGGCTGCGCCGGATGCTCACCGCCTGCGAGGACGGCGCGCCCGGGCGGCTGCACCTGCACGCCTCCTACGACGCGGCCTGGTACCTGGACGAACACCCCTTCACGCCCTGGCACTCGGCCCGCCTCGGCGGCGCCACCGCCGTGCACTCCTGGGTCTTCAACGGCACCGCCCAGCGCTACGGCGCCCACTCCACTGCCACCGCCCAGCACGCCGCGTACCTGGTCGAGCTGTCCAAGGCCTGGGCGGACGACCCGGCCCGCCCGGTCTGGCTGCAGGAGGTCGGCGCGCCCGCCCCGCACATCACCGCCGCGGACGCGGCCCGGTTCACCGGCGCCACCGTCGAGGCCGTGCTGGACTGCCCGGACCTCTGGGGCGTCACCTGGTGGTGCTCCCACGACGTGGACCGCTCGCTCGCCGACTTCCCCGAACTGGAGTACAGCCTCGGCCTGTTGACCACCGACCGGGCGGTCAAGCCGGCCGGCGCCCGGCTCGCCGAGGCCGCCGCCGAGGCCCGCCGCAGCTGGCAGCCGCCCAAGCCGCGCGGCACCGCCGTGGTGGTCGCCACCGGCGACGAGGTCACCTCCCCGCGCCGCGCGGACTGCGGCCCCGGCGGCCCGGTGTACGAGGCCTTCATGCGCCTCGCCGAGGCCGGCGCCCGCCCGACCACCGTGCTCGCCGAACGCGCCGGGGACGCAGCGCACCTGGCGGCGCGCGGTATCACCGAGGTGGTCCACCCCGCCGACGTAGGTTCTCTGTAGCCGTCCCTCCTTGAAGCCGTCCCTCCTTGAAGCCGTCCCCGCTTGAAGCCGCCCTCCCCCAGCAACTGCCCTCCCGCACGCAACGGAGCCTGCCGCCATGCACGATGACCGCACCCTCGTCGAGTCCCGCCTCAAGCGCGTCCTGGAGGAGCGCATCCTCCCGGCCGTGTACCCGGAGTCCGTCCCGCTGGAGGTCGGCATCTGGACCGCCCCCGGCGAGCCCGTCCCGGTCGCCGAGGGCCTGGCCGCGCCGCGCACCCCGATCGCCGTCGGCGACGCCTGGGGCGCGCCCTGGGGCACCAGTTGGCTGACGGTGTCCGGCACGGTGCCGCAGGCCTGGGCCGGACGGACGGTCGAGGCGCTGATCGACCTCGGCTTCGACGCCAACATGCCCGGCTTCCAGTGCGAGGGCCTGGTCTACCGCCCGGACGGCAGCCCGGTGAAGGGCCTCAACCCGCGCAACCAGTGGGTGCGGATCGCCGCCCCGGCGGCCGGCGGCGAGCAGGTGCTGCTGCACGTCGAGGCCGCCGCCAACCCGGTGATCCTGGACTACCACCCCTTCCTGCCCACCGAGTTGGGCGACAAGGAGACGGCCGGGGACCGTCCGCAGTACAAGCTCGCCCGGATGGACCTCGCCGTCTTCGACGACACCGTCTGGCAGCTGTCGCTGGACCTGGAGGTGCTCGGCGAGCTGATGGCCGAGCTCCCGGTGGACGGCGCCCGCCGCTGGGAGGTGCTGCGCGCGGTCGAGCGCGCACTGGACGCGATCGACCTCCAGGACGTCAACGGCACGGCCGCCGCGGCCCGTTCGGAGCTGACCGCCGTCCTGGCCGCGCCCGCCGTGCCGTCCGCGCACCGGATCAGCGCGATCGGCCACGCCCACATCGACTCCGCCTGGCTGTGGCCGCTGCGCGAGACGGTGCGCAAGGTGGCCCGGACCACCGCCAACATGACCGCCCTGCTGGAGGACGAGCCGGAGTTCCGCTACACCATGTCCCAGGCGCAGCAGTACGCCTGGATCAAGGAGCACCGCCCGGAGGTGTACGCCCGGGTGCGCAAGGCCGTCGCCGAGGGCCGGTTCGTCCCGGCGGGCGGCATGTGGGTGGAGTCCGACACCAACATGCCGAGCTCGGAGGCGATGGCCCGGCAGTTCGTGCACGGCAAGCGGTTCTTCCTGGAGGAGTTCGGGGTCGAGAACCACGAGGCCTGGCTGCCCGACACTTTCGGCTTCACCGGCGGCCTGCCGCAGATCATCCGCAACGCCGGCTCCAAGTGGCTGCTGACCCAGAAGATCTCCTGGAGCCAGGTGAACAGGTTCCCGCACCACACCTTCCTCTGGGAGGGCATCGACGGGACCCGCATCTTCACCCACTTCCCGCCCGTGGACACCTACAACTGCTCCATGAAGGGCAGCGAGATCGCCCACGCGGCACGGAACTTCAAGGACAAGGGGGTGGCCCGGCACTCGATCGCCCCGACCGGCTGGGGCGACGGCGGCGGCGGGACGACCCGCGAGATGGTCGGCAAGGCGGCCCGGCTGCGGGACCTGGAGGGCTCGGCCACCGTCCGCTGGGAGAACCCCGCCGAGTTCTTCGCCAAGGCCGAGGCCGAGTACCCCGACCCGCCGGTCTGGGTCGGCGAGCTCTACCTGGAGCTGCACCGGGCCACCCTGACCAGCCAGGCGAAGACCAAGCAGGGCAACCGGCGCAGCGAGAACCTGCTGCGCGAGGCCGAACTCTGGTGCTCCACCGCCGCGTTGCGCGCGGGAGCCGAGCAGCCGTACGCGTACCCGTACGAGCAGCTGGACCGGATCTGGAAGACGGTGCTGCTGCACCAGTTCCACGACATCCTGCCCGGCTCCTCGATCGCCTGGGTGCACCGCGAGGCCGAGGCCACCTACGCGGCGCTGGCCCGGGAGCTGGCGGAGCTGATCGACGCGGCCCAGCAGGCACTGGCCGGATCCACCGACGGCGGGCGGGAGTTGGTGTTCAACTCCGCTCCGCACGCCCGTTCGGCCGTCCCGGCGGGCGGCGCGGCCGTCGCCGCCACGGACGCCCCGGCCGCCACCGTCACTGCGCTCGACGGCGGCGGGTTCACGCTGCGCAACGGCCTGCTGGAGGTGGTGGTCGACGCCGACGGCCTGATCGGCTCGGCCGTCGAGCTCGCCACCGGCCGGGAGACCGTCGCCCCCGGCAGCCGGGCCAACCTGCTCCAGCTGCACCCCGACTTCCCCAACATGTGGGACGCCTGGGACGTGGACCAGTTCTACCGCAACACCGTCACCGACCTGACCGGCGTCGACTCCCTCACCGCCACGGCCGCCGACGGCCGGGCCGAGGTCAGGATCGCCCGCTCCTTCGGCTCCTCCACCGTCGTCCAGACCCTCACCCTGCACCCGGGCGAGCAGCGGCTCGACATCGACACCGAGGTCGACTGGCACGAGACCGAGAAGTTCCTCAAGGCCGCCTTCCCGCTGGACGTCCACACCGAGCGGTACGCCGCCGAGACCCAGTTCGGCCACCTCTACCGGCCCACCCACACCAACACCAGCTGGGACGCCGCCAAGTTCGAGGCCTGCAACCACCGCTTCGTCCACCTGGACGAGCCCGGCTGGGGCGTCGCGCTGGTGACCGCCTCCACCTACGGCCACGACGTCACCCGCAGCGTGCGCGCCGACGACGGCGGCACCACCACCACGGTCCGCTTCTCGCTGCTGCGCGCCCCGCGCTTCCCCGACCCGAAGACCGACCAGGGGCTGCACCGCTTCCGGCACGCGCTGGTCCCCGGCGCCGCGATCGGCGACGCCGTCCGCGAGGGCTACCGGATCGGCCTGCCCGAGCGGCGGGTCACCGGCACCGCCGAGCGGGTCGCGCCGCTGGTCGAGGTGGACCACGACGCCCTGGTGGTCAGCGCCGTCAAGCTCGCCGACGACCGCAGCGGCGACCTGGTCGTCCGGGTCTACGAGGCCGGCGGCGGCCGCGCCCGGGGCCGGCTCAGCACCTCCTTCCCGCTGGCCGGCGCCGTCCCCTGCGACCTGCTGGAACGGCCCTGGGACGGCACCCGCGGCGAGGTGACGGTCGAGGACGGCGCGGTGCACCTGGCGCTGCGCCCGTTCGAACTCGTCACGCTGCGCCTCAGCCCCACCCGCTGACCGACGTACGGTGAAGGCGCCCCGGCCCGCCCGGCCGGGGCGCCGCCGACCCCTCCTGGAGCCCGCCATGCCGCTCACCCCCCTGTTCGCCGCCGTCGACGTCGGCGGCACCAAGATCGCCGGCGCCCTGGTCGACGGCGCCGGCCGGCTGCGGCACCGGCTGCAACTGCCCACCCCCGCCCGGGAGCCGGGCCCGGCCGTGCTCGCCGTCGTGCACAAGGTGCTGGACCAGCTGGCCGGCACCCCCGACTGGGCCGCCGTGACGGCCGTCGGCATCGGCAGCGCCGGCCCGGTCGACCTCGCCGACGGCACCGTCAGCCCGGTCAACATCCCCGGCTGGCGGGGCTTCCCGCTGGTCGCCGAGGTCGCCGCGCACCCGGCGGTGGCCGGACTCCCGGTCCGCCTGGCGGGCGACGGCGTCGCGATGGCCGCCGCCGAGCACTGGCAGGGCGCCGCCCGGGGCGCCGCCAACGCGCTCTGCCTGGTGGTGTCCACCGGCGTCGGCGCCGGACTGGTGCTGGACGGCGCCGTGCGCCCCGGCCCCAGCGGCAACGCCGGACACCTCGGGCACATCACCGTCGACCTGGACGGCGAGCCCTGCCCGTGCGGCTCCCGCGGCTGCCTGGAGGGCCTCGCCAGCGGCACCGCGATCGCCCGCCGGGCCCTCGCCGAGGGCTGGCGCCCGCCCGGCGAGGACGCCACCGCCCGCGCCGTGGCCGCCTCCGCCGCCGCGGGCGACCCGGTCGCGCTGGCCTCCTTCGACCGGGCCGCCCAGGCCCTGGCCGCCGGGATCGCCGCCACCGCCGCCCTGGTCGACCTCCACCGGGTGGTGGTCGGCGGCGGCGTCGCCACCGCCGGGGAGGTGCTGTTCGCCCCGCTCGCCCGCCACCTGGACCGCTACGCCGCCCTGTCCTACGTCCGAGGCCTGGACGTGCGCCGCGCCGAGCTCGGCACCGACGCCGGGCTGATCGGCGCCGCCGCGCTCTGCCGCTGACAGTCCCGGGAGACCCCTGGCATGCCGCCCTACACCCTGCTCGACAACCCGGTCCGCCACTACCCCTGGGGCTCCCCCACCGCCATCCCCGCCCTCACCGGCACCGCCCCCGACGGCACCCCGCAGGCCGAACTGTGGATGGGCGCCCACCCCTCCGCGCCCTCCCGGGCCGGCGGCCGGGCGCTCGACGCACTGATCGCCGCCGACCCGGACGGCCTGCTCGGGCCGGACACCGTACGGCGGTTCGGCCCGGAACTGCCCTTCCTGTTCAAGGTGCTGGCCGCCGACCGGGCGCTCTCCCTGCAGGTCCACCCCACCCGCGCCCAGGCCGAGGCCGGGTACGCCGCCGAACAGGCCCGGGGCATCCCGCCCACCGCCCCGGAGCGGGTGTACAAGGACCGCTCCCACAAGCCCGAACTGCTGGGCGCCCTCGGTGACTTCGAGGCCCTCTGCGGCTTCCGCCCGACCGCCGCCACGGCCCGGCTGCTGGACGCCCTCGGCGTGCTCGCCCCCTGGGCGGCCACCCTGCGCGAGCGGCCCGCCGCCGAGGCACTGCCCGCACTGCTGCGCCGGGCACTGGCCGCCGACGCTCCCCAACTCACCACCGTGGCCGGGGCGCTGCGCCGCACCGCCGCCTCCGGCGGCCCCCACGCGGACACCTGCGCGGCCTACGCCCGGCTCGCCGAGGAGTACCCCGGCGACCCCGGCCTGCTCGCCGCGCTGCTGCTCAACCACGTCCGGCTCGCCGCCGGCCAGGCGCTCTACCTCGCCGCCGGGGTGCCGCACGCGTACCTCCGGGGCGTGGGCGTCGAGTTGATGGCCAACTCGGACAACGTGCTGCGCGGCGGGCTCACCGGCAAGCACGTCGACGTGGCCGGACTGCTGGCCGTCACCGACTTCCGGGCGGCCGCGCCCGCCGTCCTCGAAGCCCGCCCACTGACCGCCGTCGAGGCCGAATTCCCGTCCCCTGCCGCAGAGTTCCGGCTCTCCCGGCTGCACCCGTCGGCCGCCCCCGTCCGGATCGAGCTGCCCACCCCGCAGATCCTGCTCTGCACCGCGGGCAGCGCCCGGCTGCACGCCCCCGGACACCCCGGCCTCGACCTGCCCCGGGGGGCCTCGGCGTACCTGCCCCCGGGCGCCGGGCCGGTCGAGCTGACCGGGCCGGGCGCGGAGCTGTTCCGGGCCACCACCGGCCGCTGGGGCGTGCCCTAGGCGCCCGGACCCGCAGGGTTGTGCACGCGGGGTTGTTCACGCGGGCAGCGGGTGGCCGAAGAGCAGGTCGTAGCCGTCCGGCAGCTGCTCGACCACCCGGTCGACCAGCTCCCCCGGGACGAGTTCGGCCAGGGTGCTCAGCACCGCCCCGATGTCCCACTGCGCGGTCGCGGTCGTGGCGCCGTCGATCCAGCCCACCACGGCCTCGACGAAGCGCTCGGCCGTCAGCGGCTCGGCGGCGGGCCGGGCGTCCCCGAGCAGCGTCGCGTACGTGGCGGGCAGCGCCCCGGCGAGCTCGCCGCGCTCCGAACCCACCAAGTGCTCACCCAGCAGGCAGAGCACGACCCGGACGGCGTGGTCCGCCTCCGCCTCGCCCCGGTACTCGCCGCGCTCCACGACACGGGCGAGGAAGTCCTCCCAGGAGATGGTCATCGCGTCCTCCTTCCGGTCGGCGGGACCGGGCCGGGTCGGCGGCCGATGGTCCATGGAGGCTGCTGGTCGGTCGCAGCCCGTCACCGCCGGGGGACGTTCCGGTTCCCGTGCTGCTCAGCGTACTGCGCTCCGAACCGGGCGGACCCGCCGCTGCGGGTGGGGCGGCGGTCCTGAACGGAACCCTGACGCCGTGCCCTTGCGGTGCGGAGGAAGCGGTCCGGGAGGGGCCGGACGGGAAGGGCCGGACGGGAGGGGCTGGACGGGAGGGGCCGGACCGACGGATCGACGCCGTTGTCGATCACGCCGCCGGCCCGCGCCGTCACCGGCACGGGAGCCCACGGTCGCCGGGCGGCTCAGTCGCCGGGCGGTTCAGCGGGCGGTTCGGCGGGCGGTTCAGCCCGCCGAGGTACGACACCGCCGACGCGGACCGCGCGGCGAGCCCACCCCGCCACCCAGCCGGGCCGGCGCCCAGCGCACCGGGTCCGACTCCGAGGCCGGGACCGGCGCCTGCACCGACGCCTGCACCGACGCCTGCACCCGGGCCGCCGCAGCGGCACCAGCGGCAGCGGCAGCGGGAAGGCCGCCCGCCCGGCGGTCGCCACGCGCCGTGTCCGGCGCCGGGCCGGCCGCCGAGACCGACATAAACGCCGCCAGAAAGCGCCGCTCGTTCTGGCTGAGTTTGCGCGAACGCCCGGATTCCTGGTCCCGCGCGACCACCACGGTCCGCGCCCGCATAAACGTGAGCGGTTCCCGGCAGACATTCACCTCGACGTGTGCGGAACTCCGCCCGAGGTGTTCCACCGTCAGCCGCACCGACAAAGGCTCGGGGCGGTGGTGCAACTGTTCCAGGTAATCGATCTCGTGCCGGGCGATAATGAATCCGGACGGGAACAGCGATTGCCGGACGGCGGTCGCATGGTGGCGGAACAGGTCGTAAATCCCCTCCTGGACGTAGCCGACCAGCCGGGCGTTGTTGATGTGCCCGTTCTCGTCGACGTCGCTCCACCGGGTGGGGCAGGACAGCACGTGCACGCCCGGACGCAGGGCGCTCACTGCTCCGTCAGCCCGGCGCCGGCGACGGTGGGGAGCAGCGCCCGCTGCAACCTGGCGTAGTAGCCGGACTGTTCGGCCGCCATCCGGGCCGCGGTCCAGCCCTCCTCGGCCGCCTCCGCGGCGGCCTGCACGACCAGGCTGTCGAGCACCGTGTCGACCGACCGGCAGAGTGCGGCGACCGCCGCGAGCCGTTCGGTCACGTCCGCCGTTCCGGCCGCATTCCGGGCCGGAAATGCCGCCAGCGAGTCGACTGCGAGCTGCAGATCGTCGATGACGTCCGACCGGCTTTCCTCCGGGGAATTCCGCATGCTTTTCTCCAGGACCAATTCGGGCCGTTACGGCCCGGTAGCTGACGTTCGAATACACCCGATCGGTGTCGGCCCCCCGACGGCTTCGACGCTATCCCAGTCGGCGCAGGTCCGCAGATGGTTTTCGGACGCTGAGGGGAAACTGACTTCCATTGGAGTAGTTTGCCGGGGTACACAATATGCCCCATCAGCCGAACGCGGTAAGCAGAACGGGTGGTATCGCCGACCCGCCGACCAAGATCGACTACTGTCCGTCACTGATCTGCTACCAGCCACCCCACCAGCGCGCCTTGTACAGCTGCGTGCCGGTCAACTTCCACGTCCCCTCCGGGCGGTGCAGGCGGATCACCGAGGTGCACCAGTCGCAGGCCGGGGAGTGGTCCGGCACCACCGTGAGCAGCCGCCCGGTGCCGGGCTCGTCACCGATGCTCTTGACATCCCGCTCCTCGGCCGGATCTGCGGAATGGGCGGGATCGGCGGAATCGGCCAGATGAACGGCGGTGAACCCGTCGGCGGCGGGGTCGTACTGCCAGAGGCCGTTCAGGGTGCTCACCCAGAACCGGCCCGGCGAGCCCAGGACGGGCGCGAGGTCATGACCGCCCTGGTCGGGCAGCGGGGCACTGCGGACGGCGGTCAGGGCGGGCGCGTCCGGGTCCCCGCCGACCCGCAGCCCGGTCAGCTCTCCGTCGCCGAGCACCCAGAGCAGGCCGGTCCGCTCGTCCCAGTGCACCCCGTGCGCGCCGGGGAGCCGGAACGTCGCATGGGCGGTGGCCCGGGAGCCCTGCGAGGCGGCGTACAGCCGTACCCACCCGCCGGCGCTCGCGGCGACCGCGACGTTGCCGTCCGGGAGCAGCTCGATGCTGTGCGGATTGACGTCCCCGCCGAGGTCCGCCGCCCAGCGGCTGGCGCCGGTGGCGGTGTCGACGACGGCGGCGAGCCCGCCGGAGGCCGTGGTCAGCAGGTAGTGCCGGCCCTCCAGGGTCCGGCCCTTCGCCTCGTCCGGGTCGGTCCAGCTCTGCTCGGGGTCCAGGTCGCCGAGGTCGGACGCCCGGTCGGCCGCCCAGGACCACACGACGGGCGGACGGTCGACGCCCTGGTACCCCGTCAGCTCCTCGACCCCCCGCAGCACGAGGACGCGGCGGGACGCCTGGTCCACGGCGACCACCTCCCCGTCCTGCGCGGTGTCCGGTGCGGCGGACGCGGCGCGGGTGACGGACGCGCCATGGGCAACGGACGCGGCACGGGCGGCATACGCGCGGCCCGCGGGCACGCAGAGCAGCAGGGCGAGGCACAGGGCCGGCAGGGTTCTCCTCAGCACGCCCCAACGGTGCGCGGCGCACGGCGCGGCACCCGGCAGACCAGCCGCGCGCCTCGGCCGAACGGCCCGTCAGATTCGCCCGGAGACCAGGTCCGCGCCCCGGGCGATCGGCGAGGTGGTGGCCCGTCCGGCCGCCTCCTGCCGGTCGGCGGCGTGGTACGCGGCGTACATCGCCTGCACCCCCAGCCAGCGCAGCGGCTCCGGCTCCCAGCGCCGCACGGTGTGCCCCACCCAGGGCAGCGCGGTCAGCTCGGTGTCCCGCCCCAGCACCAGGTCGCGCAGGGTGCGGCCGGCCAGGTTGGTGGTGGTCACCCCGCTGCCGACGTACCCGCCCGCCCAGCCGAGCCCGCTCGCCCGGTCCAGCTCCACCGTCGCGCACCAGTCCCGGGGGACGCCCAGCACCCCGGCCCAGGCGTGGTCGATCCGGGCGTGCGCGGCGGCGGGGAAGAAGTCGTTCAGGATCCGGCGCAGCTGGCGCACCGTCTCCACCTGGGTGCTGCCGTCCGAGTCCGTCCGCGAGCCGAAGCGGTACGGCACGCCCCGCCCGCCGAGGGCGATCCGGTCGTCGGCGGTCCGCTGGGCGTACATGTAGGCGTGCGCGAAGTCCCCGAGCACCTCCCGGCCCTGCCAGCCGGCCTCCGCCCAGAACTCCGCGGGCAGCGGCTCGGTGGCCACCATCGCCGAGTTCATCGGCAGCCAGGTCCGCCGCTCGCCGCGCAGCCCGGCGGTGAACCCCTCGGTGGCGCGCAGCACGCGGTCGGCGGTGACGGTGCCGTACGGCGTCACGGCGCGCGGGCGGCGGCCGTCGCCGCCGGGGACGATCCCGGTGACGGGCGTGCCTTCGTACACCTCGACCCCCAGCTCCCGTACCACCCGCGCCAGGCCGCGCACGAGCTTGGCCGGCTGGATCCGGGCCCCGTACGGGGACCACGCCCCACCGAGGACGCCCGCGGCGTTGACGCGCTCGCCGGCCTCCTTCGCGGAGAGCTACTCCACCCGGCCCTCTCCGTAGCCCCGCTCGGTTTCGACGAAGGCCTTCAACCGCTCCAACTGCGGCCCGCTCCGCGCCACTTCGAGCACCCCGCCCCGGACGACGTCCGCCTCGATCCCCTCGGCGGCCGCGGTCTCCACGACCTCGCCGACCGCTGCGTCCATCACCCGCTGCATCGCCGCCGCCCGGCCCCGGCCGTACGTCCTGGCGAAGACCCCGCGGCCGGCGAAGCCGTTGTACAGCCACCCGCCGTTGCGCCCCGAGGCGCCGTAGCCGCAGAAGCGGCGCTCCAACAGGGCTACCCGCAGGCCGGGTTCGGCCTTCTTCACGTAGTAGGCCGTCCACAGTCCGGTGTACCCGCCGCCGACGACGCAGACGTCCACGTCCCGGTCTCCCGGCAGGGCAGGTCCCGACAGCGGAACCCCCTCCGCCGCGTACCAGAACGACACCTCGCCGTTGACCGCTGCCACCGGAACCTCCCACACCGTCGCCGACCTGCCCGGACGCTACTCCGGGCCGCTCACGGGGCAACACCCGCACACTGCCAGGATCGGGCCGCCGGACCAGCCACCCTGTCAGTCCCCCAGCAGGTCCAGCGCCCGGGTCCAGCTGTACGACCCGGGCGTGAACTCCGCGATCCGCACGCCCATCCGCCGCAGCCGCTCCAGACTCTCCCCGTACGCCGGGTGCGCCGCCTGGGCCGCGCTCAGACAGGGCTGGACGGCGACGGGGATGCCCCAGCCGTAGGACTCGCAGAGGATGCCCAGCGCGAGGGTGTCCGAGATCCCGGCGCTCCACTTGTTGATCGTGTTGAAGGTGGCCGGCGAGACCACCAGCGCGTCCGGGTCGGGCAGCGGACGGGGTTCCCCGGGCTTCCGCCAGGCGGAGCGGATCGGGAAACCCGTCTGCTCCTCAAGCCCTTCCACGTCGATGAACCCCATCGCCAACGGAGTCGCCACCACCCCGACGGACCACCCCCGCCCCTGCGCGGCGGAGACCAACTCCCCCACCCCGCCGGCCACTCCGGCCGCACACACCACCACATAGAGCATCGGCATCGCCCGCACGCCCCTCTCTTACCTAGCAGCCCACCACCAGATCCGCATGCACGATCTTCCCGCACGCCTCCACAGAGACCCCCCAACGCCCGCCCCCGGCGCCCCTCCGATCCCATGACTCCGAGTCGGAGTCACCACACTCTCCGTAGCCGTACTCTTGGCCCAGCCTTCAGGAGAGCGAGCGGTGGCGCGTCAACCAGACCCGAGCGAAGTCATCGAAGGGCGAGCAGAATCAGACTCCTCCTGCTCGCCGCCATCATCCCGTCGCCCCGGAGAGGTCCATCATGAGGCCGACCACCACCGACACCGAGGCCTGGAACGCCCACCCCGCCGAGGGCAACGCGCGACAGGCGCGCAAGCGCGTCTCGGCGGACGTCATCCTGCGCGACGACGCCGGCCGAACCCGGTACCTGCACAACGGGATCGATCCCACCACCGAGAAGGAATCCCCCATGACCGAGGACGGCCGGATCTTCCGCGAGGCCTGGATCGCCGGGGTGCGCAAGCACTTCCCCGGCGATCCCAAGCCCGGCTACGTCTCCCCCTGGGAGGAGACGCCCGACTGGGAACGGGCTGCCGCAGCCGCCGTGTTCGGCCAGGTCCGCGACTTCATCACCGTCAGCGGCGGGAGCACCTCGAAGCTCACCCGCGAGCAGAAGGGCCGCTTCGTCGCCCTCTGCTGGATCGCCCAGATCCACCACCACATCGCCGCCCCCAAACCCGCCTACACCGCCGACTGGGACGACCTCCCCAAGTGGCAGCAGGAGACCGACGCCGACATCTTCGAGGCCGTCGAACGCCACCTCTGACAGTGAGGATGTTCATGAGCGGTTCCCGGGCAGGTCTGACTCAACCTCTGACTGACCTCGGGTCCTCAACCGGATCTGTCGGCCTCGTCCG